>NZ_JAGYFX010000129.1:0-14844 GCF_019946615.1 Pseudomonas sp. BF-R-01 | reverse complement strand
GTACTTGAGATCGCCATCGCCGGCAAGCCGGCTCCTACAGGGATCGTGCGGGGCCATTCAAGTCATCGTATAACTTCTGATTGACATACCCTGAAACACTCGCAAATAATCGCCCCGATGTTGTACGACGACGTATGACAAAAATAAAAACAACAAATACCCAGGGAACGTCACAGTGAGCAAACTCGCCCGCAATTCCTCCATCCGCACTTCTCGCCCTGTCTTCGCACGCCGGCATACCCTGAGCCTGATCAGTTGCAGCAGCCTGGCCGTACTCGCCATGCCTGTGATCGGCCACGCCGAAGGTTTCGTCGATGACGCCAAGGCCACGCTGAACCTGCGCAACTTCTACATCAACCGCAACTTCACCAACCCGACCTACCCACAAGGCAAGGCCGAAGAGTGGACGCAAAACTTCATCCTCGACGCCAAGTCAGGATTCACCCCAGGCCCGGTCGGTTTTGGTGTGGATGTGCTGGGCCTGTACTCGCAGAAGCTCGATGGCGGCAAAGGCACCGGCGGTACACAACTGCTGCCGATCCACGATGACGGTCGCCCTGCCGACAACTTCGGCCGGATGGGAGTGGCGCTCAAAGGCAAAATCTCGAAAACCGAATTGAAGGTCGGCGAATGGATGCCGATACTGCCGATCCTGCGTTCGGATGACGGTCGCTCCCTGCCGCAAACCTTCCGCGGTGGCCAGGTGACGTCTACCGAGATCAGCGGCCTGACGCTCTACGGCGGCCAGTTCCGCCAGAACAGCCCGCGCAACGATGCGAGCATGGAAGACATGTCCATGAACGGCAAAGCGGCGTTCACCTCAGACCGTTTCAACTTCGGTGGTGGTGAATACCTGTTCAACGAGAAGCGCACGCAGGTCGGCGTGTGGTACGCGGAACTCAGCGACATTTATCAGCAGCAGTATTTCAACCTGAGCCACAGCCAACCCATCGGTGACTGGACCCTCGGCGCCAACCTCGGCTTCTTCAACGGCAAGGAAGATGGCAGTGCCCTCGCCGGTGACCTGGACAACAAAACCACGTTCGCCATGCTGTCTGCCAAATACGGCGGCAACACCTTTTACGTCGGCCTGCAAAAGCTCACCGGCGACAATGCCTGGATGCGCGTCAACGGCACCAGCGGCGGCACCCTGGCCAACGACAGCTACAACTCCAGCTATGACAACGCCAGGGAAAAATCCTGGCAACTGCGTCATGACTACAACTTCGTCGCCCTGGGCATTCCCGGCCTGACGATGATGAACCGCTACATCAGCGGCGATAACGTGCACACCGGCGCCATCACCGACGGCAAGGAATGGGGCCGCGAATCGGAACTGGCCTACACCATACAGAGCGGCGCGCTGAAGAACCTCAACGTAAAATGGCGCAACGCGAGCATTCGCAAAGACTTCAGCAACAACGAGTTCGATGAAAACCGCATTATCATCAACTACCCGATTTCGTTGTTGTAATACGTTCCCCGGCTGATCCAAAACCTGTAGGAGCCGGCTTGCTGGCGATCCAGACGACGCGGTCTTGCTGATACACCGCGGTGCCTGCATCGCCAGCAAGCCGGCTCCTACAAGGGATAGCGTTCTTGCCAGGTAACCCTCCGTCTTTTTTGACCAAAGTGGCGTTGACAAGACCCGGAAACCCTAACGATACTTCGGCACAGTCGTACGACAACCTACAACGATTTCAACAACAATAATTTCGCGCCCAGGAACTTCCATGACCACCACTTCCCAAGCCCCTTTCAATCGCCTGCTGCTGACCGGTGCCGCCGGTGGCCTCGGTAAAGTGCTGCGTGAACGCCTGCGGCCTTACGCCAAGGTCATTCGCCTGTCAGACATCGCCGACATCGCCCCCGCCATTGATGACCGCGAAGAAGTCGTGACCTGCGACCTCGCGGACAAGCAAGCCGTGCATCACCTGGTCGAAGGCGTGGACGCGATCCTGCACTTCGGCGGCGTGTCGACAGAGCATTCGTTCGAAGACATCCTCGGCGCCAACATCTGCGGTGTGTTCCACATCTACGAAGCGGCGCGCCGCCATGGCGTCAAGCGGGTGATTTTCGCCAGCTCCAACCACGTCATCGGTTTCTACAAACAGGATGAAGTGATTGACGGCCGATCCCCTCGCCGCCCGGACAGCTACTACGGTTTGTCCAAGTCCTACGGCGAAGACATGGCCAGCTTTTACTTCGATCGCTACGGCATCGAGACCGTCAGCATCCGTATCGGCTCGTCGTTCCCGGAACCGCTAAACCGCCGAATGATGAGCACCTGGCTGAGCTTCGGCGACCTGACCCAACTGATCGAACGTTCCCTGTACGCGCCGAACGTTGGCCACACCGTGGTCTATGGCGCTTCCGACAACAAGAACACTTGGTGGGACAACCGCTACGCCACCGCGCTGGGTTATGCACCGCAGGACACCTCTGAAGTGTTCCGTGCAAAAATCGACGCCCAGCCGATGCCGGCCGCTGATGACCCGGCGATGGTTTACCAGGGTGGCGCGTTTGTCGCGTCCGGTCCGTTCGGCGATTGAGTCAGCGCTGTTCACTTGATCCCCACAACAAAAACCCAGGGAATGAGTTGCCATGCAAGCCGAATTGATTGTCGATGCCCGCAACACGGTCGGTGAAAGCCCGGTCTGGGTCCCGGAAGAAAACGCCCTGTACTGGGTCGATATTCCCGCCGGGGGCCTGCAACGCTGGAGCGCCGAAACCGGGCATGTCGAGGCCTGGACGGCGCCGGAGATGCTCGCCTGCATCGCGCGTCACCGCGATGGCAGCTGGGTCGCCGGGATGGAAAGCGGATTCTTCCGCCTCCAGCCGCACAATGACGGCAGCCTCGACAGTGAGTTGCTGGCCCACGTCGATCACCCGCGCACCGACATGCGCCTCAACGATGGTCGCTGCGACCGTCAGGGGCGTTTCTGGGCCGGCAGCATGGTGTTGAACATGGGCGCCAACGCGGCCGACGGTGCGCTGTATCGCTACGCCGACGGGCAGCGCGGGCCGCTCGACGCGCTACTGTCAGGATTCATCGTCCCCAACGGCCTGGGCTTCAGCCCGGACGGGCGCACGATGTACCTGTCTGACTCGCATCCCTCGGCCCAGCAAATCTGGGCCTTCGATTACGACATCGACAGCGGCACGCCGACAAACCGTCGGCTGTTCGTCGACATGAATCACTTCTGCGGTCGCCCCGATGGCGCTGCCGTGGATGCCGAAGGCTGCTATTGGATTTGTGCCAACGATGCCGGGCTGATTCACCGTTTCACCCCCGACGGACGCCTGGACCGCTCCCTCACCGTACCGGTGAAAAAACCGACCATGTGCGCCTTCGGCGGCAGTCGACTGGACACCCTGTTCGTGACCTCGATCCGCCCCGGCGACGACCATGACGAACAGTCACTGGCGGGCGGTGTGTTCGCCCTTGATCCTGGGGTAAAAGGTTTGCCGGAACCCCTTTTCAGCCACTGACCGAATTCGCCAGACAACGCTGTACCTGTAGGAGCCAGGCTTGCCGGCGAAGGCGATCTCAAATACGCCTTCGCCGGCAAGCCTGGCTCCTACGGATAGTCCACGCATTCATAGATTTCGCAGGTCACCATGACGCCAACACTGCTCGAACTCGAAGACGAATTCACCCACCTCACCCTCGCCCCCGAAACCGGTGGCAGCATCGTCAACTGGACCATCAACAGTTCGGGCCAGCCGCTGTTGCGCCACAGTGACGCGCACGCGCTGAACACCGGTCTACCGGGCAAGCTCGGCTGTTTTCCGCTGGTGCCATGGTCCAACCGCATTTCCGACGGTGGTTTCGATCGCCCGGACGGCTGGCTCGCGCTCGAGCCAAACAGCCTCACCGATCCCCTGCCGATTCACGGCAGCGCCTGGCAACAACCGTGGCAGGTGGTTTCGCAGACCCGTGATGAAGTCGTCCTGCAACTCGACAGCACCAGGCCGTTCGCCTATCGCGCCCGGCAGCGTTTTCATTTGAGCCAGGGCAAACTGAGCATCGGGTTGCACGTCACGCATCTGGCCGAGCGCGCCGCGTGGCATGGTTTGGGGCTGCATCCGTACTTGCCGCGTACCGCCGGAACTCGGTTGCAGGCAAAGGCTGAGCAGGTGTGGTGGTGCGACGCCTCGAAACTGCCGACCCGACTCGGTCCTTTGCCTGCCGAGTGGGATTTTCGCCAGCTCAAGGCCCTGCCCGACACGCTGGTCGACAACGGTTTCTGCCAATGGGATGGCCATTGCCTGATCCAGCAACCCGACCTCGGTTATGAACTGGAATGCCAGGCCAGCGGCAGCGATTACTTCCTGCTCTACTGCCCGGTGGACCTGGGTTTTTTCTGCATCGAACCGGTGAGCCATCCAGTCAATGCGCACCACTTGCCCGGTCGGCCGGGACTGGTGCTGCTGGAACAAGGTCAATCCGCCGAGCTGGGTTTCAGCCTGCAATACCGCGCCTACCCCAACAGCTGACTCAGCACCGCACGCAACTTGCCGGGTTTCACCGGTTTGTTCAGCAACGGCGCATCCAGTCGCTGCAAGGAGCGGCGGCACTGATCGGTGCGGTCGGCGGTGATGATCACCGCCGGAATCGTCTGGCTGAAATGCTCGCGCAAATGCCGGACCACCTCACACCCCACCACCCCATGATCGAGGTGGTAATCCGCCAGAATCAGCTCCGGCGCGTGGCCCTGCAACGCGGCCAGCGCCGAGGCCTCGTCGGTGGCGGTGACCACTTCGCAGCCCCATTGCCCGAGCAGCGCGCTCATGCTTTGCAGAATGCTGACCTCGTTGTCCAGCACCAGCAAACGCCGGCCTGGCAGCGGATTGCCCGTGCCCGGCTGCGGCGCCGCGAGGCTGATGGGTAACGGAACCTCACGGGAAATCGGCACCTCAATGCTGAACATCGAGCCGCGTCCCGGCAGCGAATGCACCTGGACCCGGTAGTCGAGAATCTTGGCGATGCGCTCGACGATCGCCAACCCCAGACCCACACCTTTGCGGTCGGCAGCGCGGCCGACGTCCAGTTGATTGAATTCAAGGAAGATCGAGTCGAGGCGATCCGCCGGGATCCCGCGCCCGGTGTCCCAGACTTCCAGACGCAGCCTGTCACCGCGACGCCGGGCCCCGAGCAGGATGCTGCCCTCGTCGGTATAGCGACAGGCGTTGCTGAGGAAATTGCGCAGGATGCGCGTCATCAGGCGCAGGTCGGTGCGAATGGCGTAATCGCCCATGTGCACACGCAAGCGCAGCCCGGCCGCGTCGGCCACTGACTGGAATTCCGACACCAGCGGCCCGAGCAATTCATCGAGGCGGTACAACGCGACATCCGGTTTGACTGCCGCTTGATCGAGCCGGGAGATGTCCAGCAAATCGGTGAGCAAGTCTTCCGCCCCTTCCAGGGCCTGATGCGTGCGTTCGACCAGCACCTGTTCGACGTCCGGGAGTTTGCGCTCACGCAAGGTCGAAATCAGCAAACGCGCAGCGTTCAGCGGTTGCAGCAGGTCATGACTGGCAGCGGCGAGGTATTTGTCCTTGCTGCGATTGGCGGACTCTGCGGCATCACGGGCATCGCGCAAGGCTTCGGCGATCTGTTTACGCTGGGTGATCTGTTGCTGCAGGTTGCGGTTGGCTTCAAGCAATTCGTCGGTGCGCGCGGTGACGCGTTGTTCCAGTTCGTCATTGAGCTGTTGCAGCCGTTGCTGGGCCTGTTTGCGTTCGGTGATGTCGGCGACAAACCCCTCCACCAGTTGTTCCTTATCGGGCCTGAGCAACAGGTTCATCAGCACATCGACGCTGCTGCCGTCCTGGCGGCGCAACTGGGTTTCGTAGCCGTGCAGGCTGCCTTGATGCCGAAGGATCTCGCCGATGTTTTCCAGCTCCTGCTCACCGCCGACGAACAGCTGGCTGGCCAGGTCTGCCTTGGAAAACATCACATCTTGCGGGTCCTGATAGCCGAGCATGCGTGCCAGCGCCGTGTTGGCGGCACGCATGCCGCCGTCGAGGCTGGCCTGGAAAATCCCGTAGACCGCGTGCTCGAACAACCACTTGTAGCGATTGCGCTCGGTTTCCAGGTCTTCCAGGCGGGCGGCCAGTTCCGGGTAATGGCTCTTGCGCGCCGAATGGCTGCCCAATCCGAGCAAGCCGGCCAGCGCCGCCTGTTGCTCGTCAGAGGGCTTCGCCATAGACGACCTCGACATCACGCTGACTGGATTCACGCGGGTTGGTCAGGATGCACGGGTCGTGCATGGCATGTTGCGACAGGAACGGGATGTCTGCCGTGCTGACGCCGTGCAAGCCGAGGGTTTCGTGGAAGCCGATGGCGTGTTTCAACGCGATCAGATGTTCAACCAGCCGCCCACAGATCTGCCGGTGATTGAGGCCACGGCAATCGATGCCGAACGTCTCGGCAATCACCTTGAAGCGTTCCGGCGCCGAGCTGTAATTGAAGGCCACCACGTGCTCCACCAACACCGCGTTGCACAGGCCATGGGGCAAATCGAGGAAGCCACCGAGGCTGTGAGACATGGCGTGCACCGCGCCGAGGATCGCATTGGAAAACGCCAGCCCGGCCTGCATGCTGCCGAGCATGATTTTCTCGCGCAGGGCGATGTCCGTCGGGTTGGCGATCATTTGCACCAGGTTGCCGTTGATCAGGCGCATGGCTTCCAGCGCGTGGGGGTCGGTCAGTGGCCCGTGGCCCGTAGAAACGAAGGCTTCGATGGCATGCACCAACGCGTCGATGCCGGTACAAGCCGACAGGAACGGGTCCATGCTCAGGGTGGTTTCCGGGTCGATCAGCGACACGTCCGGCACCACCGCTTTACTGACGATGGAGAATTTCATGCGCTCTTGCTGGTTGGAGATGATCACGAATTGCGAGACGTCCGCCGAGGTGCCGGCGGTGGTCGGGATCAGGATCAGTGGCGGGCTGGGCACGCTGATGGTGTCCACCCCTTCGAACTCGAGGATGCTGCGCCCGTGAGCGACGACAATGCCGATGCCCTTGCCGCAGTCCATCGGGCTGCCGCCACCGACGGCGACGATCACGTCGCAATGGTTTTCCCGGTACAACTCGGCACCGAGCATGACTTCCTCGACACGCGGGTTGGGCGAAACGTCGCTATACAAAAAGTAATCGATGCCCTGGGCCTGCAGGCTGGCCTCGACATCGGCAACCCAACCGGCGGCAATGACGCCGGGGTCGCTGACCACCAGGACCTTGCGCGCGCCAAAGGTCTTGGCATAGTTGCCGACGTTGTGCCGGCAACCGGCACCGAAGATGATTTCAGGCGAAACGAATTTACGCAGCTGGCTGAGACTCTGGCTCATTGGAAAGCCTGTTTTTATTGTTTTGGAAGGTAAGAACCACACTAACCCATCCGGCTGTGAATGCAATCAGACCAATGGGTAGTCAGATTCCCTGTAGGAGCCGGCTTGCCGGCGATGGCGGCCGTACTGGCGATGTATGGCTCGCGGGCCTCATCGCCAGCAAGCTGGCTCCTACAGGGGGGAGTGTTACTTGATTCATCCGCGGTAGATCAAGCGGGAGGCCTTCTCATTGCGCAAGGTCAGGTGTTCCATGCCCTGCCCCGGCGCTTTGGCCTCCTCGCGAGCCTTGAGGATCACGCCATGGTGCGGTGACTTGCTGCACACCGGGTCGGCATTGGCGGCATCGCCGGTCAGCATGAACGCCTGGCAGCGGCAGCCACCCAGGTCCTTGTGTTTTTCATCGCAGGAGCGGCACGGCTCCTTCATCCAGTCGTCGCCACGGAAGCGGTTGAAACCGAAGGAGTCGTTCCAGATGTGCTCGATGCTGTGTTCGCGCACATTGGGGAATGTCACCGGCAATTGCCGGGCGCTATGACAGGGCAACGCCGTGCCGTCCGGGGTGATGTCGAGAAACAGATTGGCCCAGCCGTTCATGCAGGTCTTGGGGCGTTCTTCGTAGTAATCCGGGGTGACGAAGATCAACTTGCACGGATGCCCCTGCGCCTCAAGCCGTTCGCGATATTCATTGGTGATGCGTTCGGCGCGCTGCAATTGCTCGCGGGTCGGCAACAGGCCCACGCGATTGAGCTCGGCCCACCCATAAAACTGACACGTGGCGAGCTCGACAAAATCCGCTTCCAGCTCCAGGCACAAGTCGATGATGCGGTCGATGCGGTCGATGTTGTGCCGATGGGTGACGAAATTCAGCACCATCGGATAACCCTGGGCTTTCACCGCGCGGGCCATGGCGAGTTTCTGCGCGAACGCCTTGCGCGAACCGGCGAGCATGTTGTTGACCGCCTCGTCGGCGGCCTGGAAGCTGATCTGGATATGGTCGAGCCCGGCGACCTTGAAATCATGGACTTTCTGCTCGGTCAGGCCGATGCCCGAGGTGATCAGGTTGGTGTAGTAACCCATGTCCCGTGCGGCTTTTATCAGCTCCGCCAGGTCCTGGCGCACCAACGGCTCACCGCCGGAAAACCCCAGTTGCGCAGCGCCCATCGCACGCGCTTCGCGGAACACGCGAATCCATTCGTCAGTGCTCAGCTCTGCGCCTTGCTGGGCGAAATCCAATGGATTTGAGCAATAGGGGCATTGCAACGGGCAGCGATAAGTCAGCTCCGCCAGCAGCCACAGCGGTGGCCCCGGCGGCGCATCATTCGATCCAGAATTGAGCATGGGCCACCTCCAGAAACGCCAGCACATCCTCGTCGATCCCCGGCACACCGGGAAAACTCGCGGAGAGCAAATCGATGATCGCCGCCACACTGCGTTGACCGTCCAGCAGATCAAGAATCTGCCCGGCACTGGCGTTGAGTTTGATCATGCCTTCGGGGTACAGCAGCACATGGCAGTCCTGACGAGGTTCCCACTGCAGGCGAAAACCCCGGCGCAATGCCGGTGACTGCGCACGATTGATCGGGCTCACAAGGCGATCCCCCGATGCCAGACGCGTTCGCTGGTCACCGTGTGATACGGCGGGCGTTCCAGCTCATAGGCCATGCTCATGGCGTCGAGCATGCTCCACAGCACGTCGAGCTTGAACTGGAGGATTTCCAGCATGCGCTGCTGGGCTTCGACGGTGACATAGTGCGCCAGGGTAATGCGCAAACCGTGCTCGACATCGCGCCGCGCCTGACTCAGGCGCGTGCGGAAATAGTCGTAACCGGCGGCGTCGATCCACGGGTAATGCGCTGGCCAGGCGTCGAGTCGCGACTGGTGGATCTGCGGGGCGAACAGCTCGGTCAGCGAGCTGCTGGCCGCTTCCTGCCAGCAGGCGCGCCGGGCGAAATTGACGTAGGCGTCCACGGCGAAACGTACACCGGGCAATACCAGTTCCTGGGACAGAATCTGCTCACGATCCAGGCCCACCGCTTCGCCCAACCGCAGCCAGGCTTCGATACCGCCTTCGCTGCCAGGCACGCCGTCGTGGTCGAGAATCCGTTGCAGCCACTCGCGACGCACGTCGCGGTCCGGGCAGTTGGCGAGGATGGCGGCGTCCTTGAGCGGTATGTTGATCTGGTAGTAGAAGCGGTTGGCGACCCAGCCTTGAATCTGCTCGCGACTGGCGCGACCGGCGTACATGGCTTGGTGGAACGGGTGATGGATGTGGTAGTACGCGCCTTTGGCGCGCAGGGCCTGTTCGAATTCGGTGGGGTTCATCGCTGTATCAGTCATTGCAGGTCTCCTGGAGGATTTGCGGTGTCTGGTCTGGCGCCTTCGCGGGCAAGCCTCGCTCCTACAAGGACCGCGCTGTACCTGTAGGAGCGAGGCTTGCCCGCGAAGGCGTCATCCGCTACAGCACAATATCCATGCCGTCATAAGCCACCTCGATCCCCCGCCGCTCCAGCAACGCCCGCTCAGCCGAGTCTTCGTCGAGGATCGGGTTGGTGTTGTTAATGTGGATCAGCACCTTGCGCTGACGAGTAAAACCCTCCAACACCTCCAGCATCCCGCCTGCCCCACTCTGCGGCAGATGCCCCATCTCGCTGCCCAGGCTCTGGCCGACTTCACAGACGCGCATTTCGTCATCGCGCCACAACGTGCCATCCAGCAACAGGCAATCGGCACGCTGCATCCAGCTCAACACCTCGTCATCGATTTGCCCGAGGCCCGGCGCATAGAACAACGAAGCGCCCGTGCGCCGGTCTTCGATAAACAAGCCAATGGTGTCGCCTGGCTGTGGGTTGCCCCGGTTCGGTGAATACGGCGGTGCATTGCTGACCAGTGGAATGGCCCGAAACTGCAACTGTTCGCAGGCCGCGATGCTGAACGGCTGGCGGTCGAGTCCGATCGGTTGCCACTGCAAACCGCCATTCCAGTGCTTGAGCATGGTGAACAATGGAAAGCCGCTGCTCAGATCTTCATGAACCCGCTCGGTGCACCACACCGAATGCGGGCAGCCTTCGCGCAGGCTCAACAGGCCGGTGCAATGGTCGATCTGGCTGTCCATCAGGACCACGCCGGCAATGGCCGTGTCGCGCAAACGGCGTGCCGGTTGCAGCGGCGCGAAACTCTCGAGTTGCGCGCGAATATCCGGGGAGGCATTGCACAGCACCCAGTCCACACCGTTGTCGCTCAGGGCAATGGAAGATTGCGTGCGACGTTGCGCGCGCAGGCTGCCATCGCGCATACCGGCGCACTGGCGACAGTTGCAGTTCCACTGCGGAAAACCACCGCCAGCGGCGGAACCGAGAACGCGAATGTGCATGGGCGATGCTCCAGAAGGCAGGCCCGGCCAACGCAGCGGCTGGCCGGGTGGACGATCAGCGGTTGGCGAAATACATCGTCACTTCGAAGCCAATGCGCAGATCGGTAAACGCGGGTTTAGTCCACATGGGTCATTCCTCTTCTTGTGCCGGACGATTCCGGTAAAGCCATTAATGCACGGGGCGGCAGGCGCCCGAATGCTACTTTCGAAGGAGGTTGTGGGGTGCGTTGGTAGGGGGTATGGCGCGGTCGTCAGGCACACAAAAATCCAATGTGGGAGCGAGCCTGCTCGCGATGAGGCCATTACATTCAACATTGATGTTGACTGTCACGCCGCCATCGCGAGCAGGCTCGCTCCCACAGGAGGATAGTGGTGATTTTGCGGGGGTTAGAAGAACCCCAGCGGATTAATGTCGTAGCTCACCAGCAGGTTTTTGGTTTGCTGATAATGGTCGAGCATCATCTTGTGGTTCTCACGGCCGACACCGGATTTCTTGTAGCCACCGAACGCGGCATGCGCCGGGTACAGGTGGTAGCAGTTGGTCCAGACGCGCCCGGCCTTGATCGCCCGGCCCATGCGGTACGCGCGGTTGATGTCGCGGGTCCACAGGCCGGCACCGAGGCCGAACTCGCTGTCGTTGGCAATCGCCAGGGCTTCGGCTTCGTCCTTGAACGTGGTGATGCCCACCACCGGGCCGAAGATTTCTTCCTGGAACACGCGCATCTTATTGTGGCCTTTGAGCAGGGTCGGCTGGATGTAATAGCCGCTCGACAAGTCGCCTTCAAGACGTTCCGCCGCACCACCGGTGAGTAGCTCGGCGCCCTCCTCCTGGGCAATTTTCAGGTACGAGAGAATCTTGTCGTATTGCTGCTCGGACGCCTGGGCGCCAACCATGGTGTCGGTGTCCAGCGGGTTGCCGCGTTTGATCTTGACGATCTTCTTCATCACCTCGGCCATGAACGGTTCGTAGATCGACTCTTGCACCAGCGCACGCGACGGGCAGGTGCAGACTTCGCCCTGGTTGAAGAAGGCGAGCACCAGGCCTTCGGCGGCTTTCTCGATGAACTGTGGCTCGGCGTTCATGATGTCTTCGAAGAAGATGTTCGGCGACTTGCCGCCCAGTTCGACGGTGCTCGGAATAATGTTCTCGGCGGCGCAATGCATGATGTGCGCGCCCACTGGGGTGGAGCCGGTGAAGGCGATCTTGGCGATGCGCTTGCTGGTGGCCAGTGCCTCACCGGCTTCGCGACCGAAACCTTGCACGATGTTCAACACGCCAGCCGGCAGCAAGTCGGCGATCAGTTCGGCGAAGACCATGATCGACAGCGGTGTCTGCTCGGCAGGCTTGAGCACGATGCAGTTGCCGGCCGCCAGGGCCGGGGCGAGTTTCCACGCAGCCATCAGCAGCGGGAAGTTCCACGGGATGATCTGCCCGACCACGCCCAATGGCTCGTGAAAATGATAGGCGGTGGTCAGCTCGTTGATTTCGGCGGCGCCGCCTTCCTGTGCACGGATGCAACCGGCGAAGTAACGGAAGTGGTCGGCGGCCAGCGGTACGTCGGCGTTGAGGGTTTCGCGCACGGCCTTACCGTTGTCCCAGGTTTCGGTGACGGCAAGGATTTCGAGGTTTTGTTCGATGCGATCGGCGATTTTCAGCAGCACCAGCGAGCGGTCCTGCGCCGAGGTTTTGCCCCAGGCATCGGCAGCGGCGTGGGCGGCGTCGAGCGCCCTTTCGATGTCGGCGGCGCTGGAGCGCGGGAACTCGGCGATCACTTCACCGGTTACCGGCGAGGTGTTGGTGAAGTACTCGCCATTGACCGGTGCGACGAACTCGCCGCCGATGAAGTTGCCGTAGCGCGGTTTGAAGGAAACGACGGCGCCGGGTGTTCCGGGTTGTGCGTAGATCATGATGGGCCTCTGTCTGGGTCGATGCCTGTCGGGCAAACAGGCGATGAACCGATAGTAGAGAGCCCCGCGTGCCAGACGAATGCGCCGTTGGCAGGGGGGGCTCTCGTTATTTGGTAGTAGGTTTCACGCATTCCCCTGTAGGAGTGAGCCTGCTCGCGATAGCGGTCTGACAGTTGACGCCATTGTTGAATGTACTGGCCCCATCGCGAGCAGGCTCGCTCCCACAGGTTTTACGGTTGGAGTTAGTGCTTGGCGACCAGGTCTTTCGGCAACTTGAAGGTCCAGAGCATGCCGCCCTGGTTGAAGTCCTTCACGCGCTTGGCCACTTCACCGCCCCACAGCGGAACTGCACCGCCCCAACCGGACAGCACAGAGACGTACTGCTCGCCGTCCATTTCCCAGGTAACCGGCGAACCAAGTACGCCGGAGCCGGTCTGGAATTCCCAGACTTTCTCGCCGGTCTTGGCATTGAATGCCTGGAGGAAACCTTCCGGCGTGCCGGTGAACACCAGGTTGCCTTTAGTGGTCAGCACCCCGCCCCACAGCGGCGCGAAGTTCTTGTGACGCCAGACTTCCTTGCCGGTTTTCGGGTCGATGGCGCGCAGCACGCCGATGTAGTCTTCGTTCAAGGGCTTGATGGTGAAACCGGCACCGAGGAACGCCGCGCCTTTCTTGTAGGCGATGCCTTCGTTCCAGATGTCCATGCCCCACTCGTTGGACGGTACGTAGAACAACCCGGTGTCCTTGTTGTAGGCCATCGGCATCCAGTTTTTCGCGCCGAGGAACGCCGGGGCGACGAACACCGAACTGCCCTTGGCTTCGGTGCCCGGTGCGCCTGGACGGCTGGCTTCGTTGTAGATCGGCCGGCCTTGTTTATCGAGGCCGGTGGCCCAGGTGATCTTGTCGACGAAGGGGAAGCCGCGAATGAACTTGCCGTTGGTGCGGTCCAGCACGTAGAAGAAACCGTTACGGTCTGCGGTCGCGGCGGCTTTGATTTCTTTGCCGCCTTCGCTGTAGTTGAACGACACCAGTTCGTTCACGCCGTCATAGTCCCAACCGTCGTGGGGCGTGCTCTGGAAGTGCCACTTGATGGTGCCGTCGTCGGGGTTCAGCGCCAGGCGTGACGACGAGTAAAGGTTGTCGCCAGGGCGCAGGTGCGAGTTCCACGGCGCCGGGTTGCCGGTGCCGAACAGCAGCAGATTGGTTTCCGGGTCGTAGTAACCGCCGAGCCAAGGTGCGGCGCCGCCGGTTTTCCACAGATCGCCCGGCCAGGTCTTGCCTGCTTCGCCACCGGAGATGCCGTTCTCTACCGCTTTGCCGTCCTTGTAGACATAGCCCATGTGGCCCTCGACGGTGGGTCGGGTCCACAACAGATCACCGTTTTTCGGGTCGTAGGCTTCGATCTTGCCCACCACGCCGAACTCGCCACCCGCCACGCCGGTAATCAGTTTGCCGTTGATCACCAGCGGCGCGGCGCTGATCGAATAACCTTCCTTGTGGTCGGCGACTTTCTTGCTCCACACCACTTTACCGGTGTCTTTGTTCAGGGCCACGAGCTTGGCGTCGAGGGTGCCGAAAATCACCAGGTCGCCATACAGTGCCACGCCCCGGTTGATCACGTCACAGCACGGACGGATGTCATCGGGCAGACGCGCATCGTATTGCCAGAGTTTCTTGCCGGTGCGCGCATCCACCGCAAACACTCGCGAGTAAGAGCCGGTCATGTACATCACGCCGTCCTTGATCATCGGTTGCGCTTGCTGACCGCGTTGTTTTTCGCCGCCGAAGGAGAAGGCCCAGACCGGCCGCAAGTCCTTCACGTTGTTGACGTTGAGGGTGTCGAGCGGGCTGTAGCGTTGACCCTGGACGCCCAGACCGTTGGTGACGACCTGCTCCGGGTTCTTGGGGTCCTGGAGAATGTCCTGGTCGGTGACGGCGGCCAATGCGGTGCCGGACAACAGCATGGCACTGAGCAACAGGCTCAAGACGAAGGGTTGGCGACGTGCGGGTTGGGTCATGACGGCTGCCTCTGCGGTTATTGTTATACCCGGGAAATTTTCCCGGTCTGGTGCAGATTCTTGGGCGCCGCCGCCCTTGCAACAATTGCCCGCAGTGCTGAGATTGCTAGTTCCTTAGTACCGGGTCTGAAATCGGATTTTTTAACGCCCAAACCTGTAGGAGCCAGCTTGCTGGCGATGGCGCCAATG
>NZ_JAGYFX010000128.1:0-15270 GCF_019946615.1 Pseudomonas sp. BF-R-01 | reverse complement strand
GACTGATACATCGCTATCGCCGGCAAGCCGGCTCCTACAAGGGATCGGTTTAGCCGTGGCTTAGGGGTTTGATTTTGGCTGGCCCTTGCGCATCTCTGCACAGTAATCCGGCGCAGGCGTGGCAGGCGTGTACCAGACGTAATCGGCCATCGCCGCCGTGACTTCGCCACCTTGCTGCGCCAGCATTAAAACCACGGGGGCTTCGGGCGCTCCCAGATCAAGCGCATGGATCGGCACGCCGACATCCTTTCGCGCATGGTAAGCGCCGGCGAACAGCAATGAAGGGGTGGGTGCAGCCAACAGCCGCTCGGCCATGCGCCGGTCACGTTGCTGCTGGACGGCGAGCATCGCCGGCATTTGCGATTCGGGCAGCAGGCCACAATGGGAACCGCTGATCTGTGCCAGTAACTCATCCTTGACCGACGTGGCATTGGAGCGAGCGCCGCTTAATGTCGGCGGCCGGGCGTAAAAAGCACGCACCTCGACAGTGTCCAGGTTGGCGGCCAGCAGCGGATACGGTTGGGCCAGGGTGAAACGAACGATCGGCCCATACAGATTCCAGTCCCAGCCAGGTTGCCAGGCTAATGCACCAGGCAAATCCGAGGGCAGCGTCGAGGCGTGGCGAACGTCATCGACACGCAGCTGTTGATCCGGCGTGAGCATTTCCAGCAGCAGGCTGCCTTGCGGGCGCCGCTCTCCCAGCGCCTGCAATAACCAGCGTTGCAGTTCATGGTGATCGCGATTGTCATGCTGCTCCCCCACGATCAGTCGCGACGGCTTGGCCAGACGCGCCAGCAGTTCCTGCGCCGTCAGCGTCTGACCACTGCGCAAGTCGCGAATCTCGCCGGTGACCGGCGGCGTCGAAACATGCTGACAAGCACTCAGCATCAGCACCGCCAGAATCACCATCACACGCATACCCACACCCTCTATCAATGACTCAGCGGGCGATGATCAGCGGATGCCCACGCTCCGGGTGCTGCTGCACCAAGACGTCCAGCCCGAATACCGCCTTGAGCGGTTCCGGACGCAACACTTGCTCCGGGGTATCGAGCGCGACCGGGCGCCCGCCTTCGAGCAACAACAAGCGATCACAATAGCGCGCCGCCAGATTCAGATCATGCAGGATCACCAACACGGACGCGCCACGATCGGCGAACTCGCGCACCGCTTGCAAGGTGGTGTGTTGATGCAGCGGATCAAGCATCGAAGTCGGCTCGTCGAGCAACAGCGTTTGCCCCGCCTCGCCCGGCCAGAGTTGCGCCAGCACCCGCGCCAGATGCACGCGCTGACGTTCGCCGCCGGACAATGCCAGATAGCTGCGACCACTCAAATGCCCGGCATCGGCAGCCTGCAACGCGGCGGCGACGATTTCGTCATCGCGGACCCGGCCGGTCTGGTGCGGCAAGCGCCCCATGCCGACGACTTCCTCGACGCGAAAGGCGAAGTTCAAGGTCGAGACTTGTGGCAATACCGCCAGGCGTTGCGCTCGTTGCGCGCCAGTCCAGTCACGCAACTCGCGCTCATCGAGCCACACGCTGGCATGATCAGCCTGCAACTCGCCGCACAAGGCGCCCAGCAACGTACTTTTGCCCGCACCGTTAGGCCCCAGCACGCCGAGGACCTCTCCCGGTTTGAGTTCAAGCGTAATATCCATCAGGACAATCTTGCGGCCTCGGCGGATGTGCAGATTTTGCGTTCGCAACATCAGGCACGCCCTCGCAGCAATAGATAAAGAAAGACCGGCGCACCGATCATCGCGGTGACGATTCCGATCGGCAACTCCGCCGGCGCCAAGGCCAGTCGCGCCACCAGATCCGCGAACAACAGGAGACTGGCGCCCGCCAGCACCGAGGCCGGCAGCAACACCCGATGATCGGGCCCGGCCAGCAGACGCACCAGATGCGGCACCACCAGCCCGACAAAGCCGATCATCCCCGCCGCTGCCACCGCCGCGCCGACACCCAACGCCGTGCAAAGCACCAACTCACGCTTGAGCTTTTCGACGTCGATGCCCAGGTGTCCGGCCTCCGACTCGCCCAGCAACAACGCATTCAACGCCTTGGCGCGACGCGGCAACCACAGCGCCACGCCGGCACTGATCAACAGTAACGGCCAGAGTCGCGAATAACTGGCACCGTTCAGACTGCCCAGATTCCAGAAGGTCAGCGTTCGCAGTGTCGTGTCATCTGCCAGGTAGGTAAACAGCCCCACGATCGAGCCGGCCAGCGCCGTCAAAGCGAGACCCGCCAACAGCATGGTTGCGACATCGGTTTGCCCGTTGCGCCGACCCAGTCGATACACCATCGCTGTCACGCCGAGCCCGCCGAGAAACGCGCACAGCGATAAAAGGTACGGCCCGAGGAATTCCGGCAACCCACCAAACGCCGAGCCACCGACAATTGCAATGGCCGCGCCTAATGCCGCGCCACCGGAAACGCCCACCAACCCCGGATCGGCCAATGGGTTGCGAAACAAGCCCTGCATCGCCACGCCCGACAATGCCAGCACACCACCCACCGCCAATCCCAACAAGGTACGCGGCAGGCGAATCTGCCCGAGGATCAGCTCGGCCTGCTCCAGTCCGTCAGGCGCAAAGGGCAGGCCGATCATGCGTAACGCTGCACGCAAGGTATCGAGCAACGGCAGGCTCACCGGACCGAGCGCCAACGACAGCCAGATCGCCAGCAAACACAGCAGGCTCAGGCCGATGAACAACGCCCGGGGTTTTACCAGGACGGTCATTGAGCAACAGTGCCGGGATAGAAACCGTCACTGATCTTTTTCAACGCCTCGGGCAATCGCGGGCCTAGCCCACCCACCAGCAGCGTTGGATCGAGCTCCATGACGCGCCCGTCCTTGGCGGCGCGAGTGGAAGACAGAATAGGGTTTTCCTTGAACAGCGCCGCACGCGCCGCCTCGCCGCTCAGTGCGCGGTCGGCAAACACCAGCACCTCGGGGTCCAGGCTGATCAAGGACTCGTTGGAAAAAGGTTTGTAACCGGTGTGCGTCGCCAGGTTGTGCCCACCGGCCTTTTGAATCATCCAATCAGCCGCGGTGTCCTTGCCAGCGATAAGAGGCTTGCCGCCCGCATGACCGAGCAGCACCAGCACACCCGGTGAGGGCTGCGTCAGCTGCGCATTGGTGACCCGAACCTTTTGCTGATCGAGCTGCTGTTGATAGCCCTGGAACAGTTGCGCAGCCTTTTCCTCGGCGCCGAGCAATTTGCCCAACTGCTGCAAGTTAGCCTGCAACGTCGGCAGATCCGGCTGAGCCGAAAACAGTTCGACTTGCACCCCCGCCGTGCGAATCTGCGAAATCACCGGCGGCGGCCCCATTTCTTCGGTGCCGACCAGGATCTGCGGGCGTAAGCTCAAGATGCCCTCCGCCGACAGCTGCCGCTGATAACCGATGCTTGGTAACGCCTTGAGCGATTCCGGGTGCTGGCTGGTGGTGTCGACACCGACCAGTTTCGATTCGCCGCCGAGCGCGCTGACCCACTCCGACAAGGCCCCACCGGCGCTGACCCAGCGTTGTGGCAACTCGGCCGCTGCGGCGTGGTGGCTGACGAGAAGTCCGGCACAGAGCGCAGCAACGCGGGTACTCAGGCGCATAAACAGCTTCCTTTAATGGTTTTCCCAGGCATTGAAGTGACAGGCCAAGTATCCTCGGCATCCGGCACCTGCACCCGACGGGCGAAGCGGCCATTTGATAATTGTTTGCATTTGAACGTCAAGCTCGGACATATCCAGTCACGAGCCGCCGCACTTGAGGATAGACATGAAGTTTCTTTGCGCAGGCGCTGAGCTGGCCGAATCCAGCAGCCGCGGTTTCGAAATCGACGGCGAGAAGCTATTCGCCGTACGCCGGAACGGTCAGGTCTATGTCTATATCAACCGTTGCCCACACCGTGGCGTCGGGCTGGAATGGACACCCGACCGGTTTCTCGACCCCAGCAACAGCCTGATCCAGTGCGCCACCCACGGCGCACTGTTCCTGATCGAAGACGGCGAGTGCGTCGCCGGCCCATGCGCCGGACAATCCCTGACCACCATTGAATGTCGCGAAGACGCTCAAGGAATCTGGGTCAGCCTTTAACCGTTGAGCAGCACCTCAAGACGCCGCTCGACCCGCATTTCCTCGTGGGTCAACCGCACGCCGTAAGCCAGGACTTCAACACCGCACGCCACCGCTTCTCGCAAAGCGGCCGCGTAGGCCGAATCGATTTCCTCAGCAGGACGCACGGCATCGATGCCGGTGAGGTTCACGCAATACAACTGCACCGCACGGATCCCGTCCCGCGCCAGATGCGCCAGTTCCCGCAAATGCTTGGCACCACGCTGAGTGACCGCATCGGGAAACGCCGCCACCGATGAGCCATCGAAGCCCAACGTCACACTTTTGACTTCCACATACGCCGGCCCGCTTGGGTAATCGAGGCGAAAGTCGATGCGACTGTTCTCCTGCCCGTAGGCCACTTCGCGTTTCAGTTCAGTGAAGCCGTTGAGTTCAGTAATGACGCCGCCCCGCAGTGCTTCCTCAATCAAACCGTTGGCGCGCCCGGTGTTCACGCAGAACAAGCGACCTTGAGGGGTCTCGCCGATTTCCCAAGTGCCGGGTAATTTGCGCTTGGGATCATTGGAGCGACTGAACCAGACCTGCCCGCCCTCCACCTGACAATTGAGCATCGAGCCGGTGTTCGGGCAGTGAATGGTCAGCAACTCGCCGTGAACGGTTTCGATATCGGCGAGAAAACGCTTGTAACGTCGGATCAGTCGACCTTCTTCGAGGGTAGGATTGAACCGCATCAGCCTTGCCAGCTCTTCAAGCCGCGAGCGATGCGTTCGACCGCTTCCTGCAAACGCGGAAGGCTTTGGGTGTAGGCAAACCGCACGTGGTGGCCGGCCTGAAAACGCCCGAAGTCGAGGCCCGGCGTAATCGCAACGTGCTCGGTTTCAAGGAAATGCCGACAGAACGCGAAGGCATCGCCGCCGAACTTGCTGATATCGGCATACAAATAGAACGCGCCTTCGGGTTCAACGGCGATGCCGAAACCCAACTCTCGCAGTGCAGGCAGCAGAAAATCCCGGCGCCGACCAAACTCGGCGCGACGCTCTTCAAGAATGGCGATGGTCGCAGGCTCGAAACAGGCCAGCGCGGCATGCTGGGCCATGCTCGGGGCGCTGATGTAGAGGTTCTGTGCGAGTTTTTCCAGTTCGCCGACCGCCGCTTCCGGCGCCACCAGCCAACCGAGTCGCCAGCCGGTCATGCCGAAATACTTTGAAAAACTATTCAGTACGAAGGCGCTGTCATCGACTTCCAGCACGCTGGTGGCATCGGTGCCGTAAGTCAGGCCGTGATAGATCTCGTCCACCACCAGATGGCCATGCCGCGCCTTGATCGCGGTCGACAGGCCCGCCAGCTCATCGCGGGTCAGGAGGGTTCCGGTCGGGTTGGCCGGCGACGCCACCAGCGCGCCGACGCTGTCGTGATCCCAATGACGGTCGATCAAGTCCGGTGTCAGTTGGTAACGCACCTCCGGACCGACAGGAACAAGCTGTGCCGCGCCTTCCACCAACCGCAGGAAATGCCGGTTGCAGGGGTAACCCGGGTCCGCCAGCAGCCAGTGTTTGCCCGGATCCACCAGCAACGCACTGGCCAGCAGCAACGCGCCGGAACCGCCGGGGGTGATGAGGATTCGCCGCGGATCGATGTTCAAACCGTAACGCTGCTGATAGAAGCTGGAAATGGCCTCACGCAGCTCGGGAATGCCACGGGCGGCGGTGTAACGGGTTTTCCCCGCCGTCAGCGCGGCCTGGCCGGCCTGGATGATCGGCTCGGCGGTGGTGAAATCCGGCTCGCCGATTTCCAGGTGGATAACGTCGTGGCCGGCAGCTTGCAGTTCATTGGCCCGCGCCAGCAGCGCCATGACATGGAACGGTTCGATCGCGCGACTGCGGGCACTGTAGGACTGAGCCATGAGCCTTCCTTCAACAGGGTAAAAAAAACCGATTCTACCCAAGCGCAGGAACGAGCGAGAACCTAAAGCGGTCAGACGCGTTAAGACCTTGGCCACAAACGACCCATGCGAGTGCGCAAGGTTTGACTAAAATCATTAATTGATCAGGTCTCCAGCACCACCGGTCAAGGCTTTGCAATCATTTGCAAGCCCTTCGGGCCACTACCTCGACATCCGGGAGTAGCGCGGCCCGATTTGATCTGGTAAGTTCGCCCGCTTGCAGCCGCAGGGCCGGCAGGTGTCGGTGATGGAGCAATCCTGCGCAGATGGATTACAAGAGTAGAGGCGGTCCATTTCATGCCCACCCAAGCAAAGCAGCAAAATCAGTCGATCAGCGGCTTCGAACCCTACAAAGAAGTAAAGGGCGAGGAGTACATGGGCAAACCCATGCGCGCTCACTTCACCAAGATCCTGAACAAGTGGAAACAGGACTTGATGCAGGAAGTCGACCGCACGGTTGATCACATGAAAGACGAGGCGGCCAACTTCCCTGACCCGGCAGACCGTGCCAGCCAGGAAGAAGAATTCAGCCTTGAATTGCGCGCCCGTGACCGCGAGCGCAAGTTGATCAAGAAGATCGACAAGACGCTGCAATTGATCGAAGACGAAGAATATGGCTGGTGCGAGTCCTGCGGCGTCGAGATCGGCGTCAAGCGACTGGAAGCACGCCCTACCGCCGACATGTGCGTTGACTGCAAGACCCTGGCGGAAATCAAGGAAAAGCAAGTCGGCAAGTAATTGCGACTTGAACGAAGAACGGAGCGTGCGAACGCTCCGTTTTTGTTTCTGATATTTGCTGATGTTTATTGCGTCTTCGGAATCGCCTTCGCGAGCAAGCTTCGCTCCTACAGGAGATTGCGCCGGCCTTTGTAGGAGCGAAGCTTGCTCGCGAAGGCGGCTTCAAGCCATGCTCAAAACGATTGGACAGCCTGAAATCGCCTTATGACCGCCATCGCCCCCGCCTACATCGGACGCTTCGCCCCCACGCCAAGCGGCCATCTGCATTTCGGTTCACTGGTCGCAGCGCTGGCCTCGTACCTCGATGCGCGCTCGGTGGGCGGGCGCTGGTTGATGCGCATGGAAGACCTTGATCCGCCACGGGAAGAACCCGGTGCCCAAGCGGCCATCCTCAAGGCGCTGGAAAGCTACGGTTTCGAATGGGACGGCGAAATGGTCCGACAGAGCGACCGCCACGACGCCTACGCCGAAGTGCTCAATCGCCTGTTCAATCACGGCCTGGCCTACGCCTGCACGTGCTCGCGCAAACAACTGGAGCCCTATCACGGCATTTATCCGGGTTTGTGTCGCAATGCGGGCCATTGCACTGAAGATGCCGCCATTCGACTGCGCGTGCCTGAGCTGGAATACCACTTCATCGACCGCGTGCAGGGCGAGTACCGTCAACACCTGGGGCGGGACGTCGGTGATTTCGTGATCCGCCGCCGCGACGGGCTCTACGCCTATCAACTGGCGGTGGTGCTTGATGATGCCTGGCAAGGCATCACCGACATCGTCCGTGGCGCCGACCTGCTGGACTCCACGCCACGCCAGCTCTATCTGCAAGAACTACTGGGTTTTTCGCAACCGCGCTATCTGCACATCCCGCTGATTACCCAGCCTGACGGCAACAAGCTCGGCAAGTCCTACCGTTCGCCGCCGCTGACCGAAGACCAGGCAACACCGTTGTTGCTGCGCGCATTGCGCGCACTCGGGCAAAATCCCGGCACAGAACTGGCGTACGCCACACCAGGGGAAGTGCTGAACTGGGGCATCGCCCACTGGGACGCGCTGAAGATCCCGCGCACACTCAACCTGCCCGAAGCGCAACTACAGTGATCAGACTTGCAGTGGCGCGCCCATCCGTTACCATCGCCGCACGTTTTCGGGCACGCGCATAAAAAAGAGAGGCCGGGATGTACATCTATCGCTTGGTCCTGCTCCTGGTAGTGGGGATTTACCTGTTTTCCCCGGCCATCATGGATTGGTGGATCGACGCCACTGGCGCCTGGTATCGCCCGTATCTGCTCTGGCTGATTCTGATCGTCGTGACCTTCATCCTGCAGAGCCAAAAAGATGCCGATGAGCTTTAGCCTGACCCAGATGATCCTGATCAGCGCCGCGTACCTGGCGGTGCTGTTCGGCGTCGCCTGGATCAGCGAACGGGGCATGATCCCCCGGGCGATCATTCGCCACCCCCTGACTTACACCCTGTCGCTGGGCGTTTACGCCAGTGCCTGGGCGTTTTACGGCACGGTGGGCCTTGCCTATCAGTACGGCTACGGCTTTCTCTCCAGCTACCTTGGGGTTTCCGGGGCATTTCTGCTCGCGCCGGTGTTGCTGTATCCGATCCTGAAGATCACTCGCACGTATCAACTGTCGTCGCTGGCCGACCTGTTCGCGTTCCGCTTTCGCAGTACCTGGGCCGGCGCACTGACCACGATCTTCATGCTGATCGGCGTGCTGCCGTTGCTGGCCCTGCAGATTCAGGCCGTGGCGGACTCCATCGGCATCCTCACCCGCGAACCGGTGCAGCATCGCGTGGCCCTGAGCTTTTGCGCGCTGATTACACTGTTCACGATTTTCTTCGGCTCGCGCCACATCGCCACCCGCGAGAAACACGAAGGCCTGGTGTTTGCCATTGCCTTCGAGTCGGTGATCAAGCTGATCGCCATTGGCGGCGTTGGTTTGTATGCACTGTACGGCGTGTTCGACGGCCCGCAACAGCTGGAACTGTGGCTGCTGCAAAACCAGACCGCCCTCGCCGCGTTGCACACGCCTTTGCAGGAAGGCCCGTGGCGCACGCTGTTGCTGGTGTTCTTCGCCTCGGCGATTGTGATGCCGCACATGTACCACATGACCTTTACCGAAAACCTCAACCCGCGCTCGCTGGTCAGCGCGAGTTGGGGCTTGCCGTTGTTCCTGCTGTTGATGAGCCTGGCGGTGCCGCTGATTCTCTGGGCCGGCCTGAAACTGGGGGCCACGACCAATCCGGAATACTTCACGCTGGGCATCGGTATTGCCGCCAACAGCAAAGCCTTGGCGCTGCTGGCGTATGTCGGCGGGCTATCGGCCGCCAGCGGGCTGATCATCGTCACCACCCTGGCCCTGTCCGGGATGGCGCTGAACCACCTGGTGCTGCCGCTCTATCAGCCACCGGCCGAAGGCAACATCTACCGCTGGTTGAAATGGACACGTCGGGCGCTGATCGTCGCGATCATCATGGCCGGTTACGGTTTCTATCTGCTGCTGGGCGCAGAGCAGGACCTGGCCAACCTCGGCATCGTCGCGTTTGTGGCGACGTTGCAGTTCCTGCCGGGCGTGCTGTCCGTTCTGTACTGGCCGACCGCCAACCGCCGTGGCTTCATCGCCGGTTTGCTGGCGGGGATTCTGGTGTGGCTGGTGACCATGCTGTTGCCGCTGGTCGGCAACCTGCAAGGCTTCTACATTCCGCTGCTGAACATGATCTACGTGCTGGACGACACCAGTTGGCACATGGCCGCAATCGCCTCGTTGGCCGCCAACGTACTGATGTTCACCCTGATTTCGCTGTTCACCAACGCCAGCCCCGAAGAAGCCAGCGCCGCCGAAGCTTGCGCCGTGGACAACGTGCGTCGCCCGCAACGTCGGGAGTTGCACGCCGCCTCGCCTCAGGAATTCGCCACGCAACTGGCCAAACCCTTGGGCGCCAAGGCAGCGCAGAAAGAAGTCGAACAAGCGCTGCGCGATCTCTACCTGCCGTTCGACGAGCGCCGGCCTTACGCCTTGCGCCGCTTGCGCGACCGGATCGAAGCCAACCTCTCCGGCCTGATGGGCCCGAGCGTGGCGCAGGACATGGTCGAGACCTTCCTGCCTTATAAGGCCGGCGGCGAAAACTACGTCACCGAAGACATTCACTTCATCGAAAGCCGCCTCGAGGATTACCACTCGCGCCTGACCGGCCTGGCTGCCGAACTCGATGCCCTGCGCCGCTACCACCGCCAGACCCTGCAGGAATTGCCGATGGGCGTTTGCTCGCTGGCCAAGGATCAGGAAATCCTCATGTGGAACAAAGCCATGGAGGAGCTGACCGGAATCGCCGCGCAGCGTGTGGTCGGTTCGCGCCTGAGCACCATCGCCGATCCGTGGAAAGAACTGCTGCAAGGCTTCATCAATCTGCCGGACGAGCATTTGCACAAGCAACATCTGGCCCTTGATGGCCAGACCCGCTGGCTGAACCTGCACAAAGCGGCGATCGACGAACCGCTCGCGCCGGGTAACAGTGGTTTGGTATTGCTGGTGGAAGACCTCACCGAAACGCAGATGCTCGAAGACAAACTGGTGCACTCCGAGCGCCTGGCCAGTATCGGCCGCCTCGCTGCGGGCGTGGCCCATGAAATCGGCAACCCGATCACCGGCATCGCTTGCCTGGCGCAGAACCTGCGCGAAGAACGCGAAGACGATGGCGAGCTGAAGGAAATCAGCGGGCAGATTCTGGAACAGACCAAACGCGTATCGCGCATCGTCCAGTCGCTGATGAGTTTCGCCCACGCCGGCAGTCATCAGCACAACGACGAGCCCGTCTGTCTGGCCGAAGTGGCCCAGGACGCCATTGGTTTGCTGGCCCTGAACCGACGCAATTTCGAAGTGCAGTTCTACAACCTGTGCGACCCCGATCACTGGGTCGAAGGCGATCCGCAGCGACTCGCCCAAGTACTGATCAACCTGCTCTCAAACGCCCGTGACGCCTCGCCTCCCGGCAGTGCGGTGCGGGTAAAAAGCGAAGCCGGCGAACACACGGTCGACCTGATCGTGGAAGACGAAGGCAGCGGTATTCCATCGAGCATCATGGATAGGTTGTTCGAACCTTTCTTCACCACCAAGGATCCTGGCGAAGGCACCGGTCTGGGCCTTGCACTGGTCTATTCCATCGTTGAAGAGCATTATGGACAAATCACCATCGACAGCCCGGCTGATGTTCAAAGCCAACGCGGCACCCGTATCCGGGTGACCTTGCCGCGTCATGTCGAAGCGACGTCCGCTGTGAACTGAGACCGTCGAGAGTATCGAATCAATGCCGCACATTTTGATCGTCGAAGACGAAACAATTATCCGCTCCGCCTTGCGCCGCCTGCTGGAACGTAACCAGTACCAGGTCAGCGAAGCCGGTTCAGTGCAGGAAGCACAAGAACGCTTCACCATTCCCACGTTCGACCTGATCGTCAGCGACCTGCGTTTGCCTGGCGCGCCGGGCACCGAGTTGATCAAACTCGGCCAGGGCACGCCGGTGCTGATCATGACCAGCTACGCCAGCCTGCGCTCGGCGGTCGACTCCATGAAGATGGGCGCGGTGGATTACATCGCCAAGCCTTTCGACCACGACGAAATGCTCCAGGCCGTCGCACGCATCCTGCGTGACCGGCAATCGGTACAGGCCAGCGGTGAACCTGCCGTCGGCAAAGCCGGCAATGGCGCGGCGAAACCGGGTGTCGACAACAGCAACGGCGAAATCGGCATTATCGGTTCGTGCCCGCCGATGCAGGATCTGTACAGCAAGATCCGCAAAGTCGCGCCGACCGATTCCAATGTCCTGATCCAGGGCGAGTCCGGCACCGGTAAAGAACTGGTGGCCCGCGCCCTGCACAACCTGTCCAGGCGCGCCAAGGCACCGATGATTTCGGTGAACTGCGCGGCGATTCCGGAAAGCCTGATCGAGTCCGAACTGTTCGGCCACGAAAAAGGCGCGTTCACCGGTGCCAGCGCCGGGCGTGCAGGCCTGGTGGAAGCGGCTGATGGCGGCACCTTGTTCCTCGACGAAATCGGCGAACTGCCACTGGAAGCCCAGGCCCGCTTGCTGCGCGTGTTGCAGGAAGGCGAAATTCGCCGGGTCGGTTCGGTCCAGTCGCAGAAAGTCGATGTGCGCTTGATCGCCGCGACTCACCGGGACCTCAAGAGCCTCGCGAAGATCGGCCAGTTCCGTGAAGACTTGTATTACCGCCTCCACGTGATCGCCCTGAAACTGCCGGCCCTGCGTGAGCGCGGTGCCGACGTCAACGAAATCGCCAATGCCTTCCTGGCGCGGCAGAGCGCGCGGGTCAACCGCACCGATCTGAAGTTCGCCGCAGACGCCGAGCAGGCAATTCGTCATTACTCCTGGCCGGGCAACGTGCGCGAACTGGAAAACGCGGTCGAACGCGCGGTCATCCTGTGCGAGAGCCCGGAAATTTCCGCCGAGCTGCTGGGCATCGACATCGAGCTGAGCGACCTGGAAGACGACGAGTTCATCGGCCTGCCTCCGCAACAGGGCAACGGCGCCGGCAACAACAATCATGAGCCGACCGAAGACCTGTCACTGGAAGACTACTTCCAGCACTTCGTCCTCGAACATCAGGACCACATGACCGAAACCGAGCTGGCACGCAAACTGGGCGTCAGCCGTAAATGCCTGTGGGAACGCCGCCAACGCCTGGGCATTCCGCGGCGCAAGACCGGGGTGGCCAGCGAGAGCTGAGCGGGTAACACATGATTGTGTGAAGAAACTGTTACCCCAGTTTTTTCACGTAACAGAAACCGGGGCTTACGGTAACGAAGCCCCGGTTTTTTTTGGCCTCGAAAAAGCCCATCAAGTGACGTAACCCCTTGTTTTGCTAGGCTTCGCAAAAGTTGGCACGCACCCTGCTATATGTTTGGTACAAGAACAATAACAAGCAATGTACAAGACAATAAAAATAAGACGTATCGACTCACGCACAATAAAAACAAGACGGCATGAGGCGTAGCTAACTGATTCTTTTGGAGAGGCGTTGTATTTGGGGCTTGCCCCACGACCAGGCCGAGAACAACAAAAAACTGTCTTGAGACAGAGCCTGAACTGGTTGGATCGCAAGATCACTGCAGCACAGCGACCAAAGCAATCCGTTTGCTCTTGGCTCCCGATTGGGAGGGTCATGAAGGAAAACTTCATGACGCGGGCACTCAACAAAAACAAGAAGCCCGAAACCAATAACAAAAATAGAACATGCAACTACTTCTTGGGGAGCTTCGGCTCCCCTTGTAGTTTCCGCGATTTGGAACGGTTACTCGCTCTAGGCTGTAGGAGCAAGCTTGCTCGCGATGGTCGTGAACGATAACGCGTTAATCCAGATTCCCAGCGGCGCCCTTCAGTTTTTCGCGAGCAAGCTCGCTCCTACAGGGGTGCTTACAGCTCATATCGGCTGTGTCCTACACCATCCCCCGACTAAATGCTAGAATCCCCGCCCATCATGCGGTCATTCTTCGTTTTGGCCGAACATTCCTTCAAACAGTGCATCCCATGCTGAAGAAGCTGTTCCAGTCATTCCGTTCTCCCAAGCGTCATACGCAACACATCCGCAGCACGCCTGAAGTGCTTAACAGCGGCCAACACTCGCTGCAAAAGGCACAATTCAGCCGTTACGCGGTGAATATCGTCGAACGCCTGCAGAACGCCGGTTACCAGGCTTACCTGGTCGGCGGTTGTGTGCGTGACATGATGCTCGGCATCACACCGAAAGACTTTGACGTCGCCACCAGTGCCACCCCTGAACAGGTGCGCGCCGAATTCCGCAATGCGCGGATCATCGGCCGCCGCTTCAAACTGGTGCATATCCACTTTGGCCGCGAAATCATTGAAGTCGCGACCTTCCGCGCCAATCACCCGCAAAACGATGAAGAGGAAGACAGCAACCAGTCCTCCCGCAACGAGAGCGGGCGCATTCTGCGCGATAACGTCTACGGCACGCTGGAAGAAGACGCGCAACGCCGCGACTTCACCATCAACGCCCTGTATTACGATCCGGTCAGCGAGCGCATCCTCGACTACGCCAACGGCGTACACGACATCCGCAACCACCTGATCCGCCTGATCGGCGATCCGAAACAACGCTACCAGGAAGACCCGGTGCGGATGCTGCGCGCCGTGCGTTTCGCCGCCAAGCTGAATTTCGGCATCGAAAAACACAGCGCCCTGCCGATCCGCGACCTGGCACCGATGCTGCGCGAGATCCCGTCGGCCCGTCTGTTCGAAGAAGTGCTCAAGCTGTTCCTCTCCGGCCACGCCGCGGACACCTTCGAGATGCTGGTCGACCTGCAGCTGTTCGATCCGCTGTTCCCGGCCAGTGCCGAGGCGCTGGAATACAACCCGACGTACACCCACACCCTGATCAGCGAAGCGCTGATCAACACCGACCTGCGCATCAAGCAGAACAAACCGGTGACCCCGGCGTTCCTGTTTGCAGCTCTGTTGTGGCCTGCCCTGCCCGCCCGCGTGCTGCGTTTGCAGGAACGCGGCATGCCGCCGATTCCGGCGATGCAGGAAGCGGCGCACGAGCTGATTGCCGAACAGTGCCAGCGGATCGCGATTCCAAAACGCTTCACCATGCCGATCCGCGAGATCTGGGACATGCAGGAACGCCTGCCGCGCCGCAGCGGCAAACGCGCCGACCTGCTGCTGGACAACCCGCGTTTCCGCGCCGGTTACGACTTCCTGCTGCTGCGCGAAAGCGCTGGCGAACAGACCGATGGCCTGGGCGAATGGTGGACGGATTATCAGGACGCCAACGACAGCGAACGTCGTGACATGATCCGCGACCTCAGCGGCAAGGAAGACGGCACTGGCGCGCCACGCAAACGTCGCCGCAGCGGCGGTGCCAAGCGCAAACGTGCAGCCGGCGCACCGAGCACCACGGGCGAGTAAGCATGGAACGCATCTACATCGGCATGGGCAGCAACCTGGCTGACCCCGCCGAACAATTGCGCAGCGCCGTCGAAGCGCTGGCGCGGTTGCCGCAGACCGAACTGGTCGGGGTTTCCGGGTTTTATCAGAGCGACTCGCTGCTGCCTGGCCAACCGCGTTACACCAACGCGGTCGCCGCCCTCGACAGCACGCTTGCCCCGCTGGAGCTGCTCGATGCGCTGCAAGCCATCGAGAACGGACAGGGCCGCGAGCGTCTTGAGCGCTGGGGGCCACGCACGCTTGATCTCGACATCGTGCTGTTCGGTGATCGGCTGATCGACGAGCCACGCCTCAAAGTGCCCCACTACCATATGCAGGAACGCGCGTTCGTTCTGTATCCGCTGGCCGAGTTGGCGCCAGTGGATTTGCGGTTGGCCGATGGCCGTACCTTGGCCGAACTGCTTCAGGCCTGCCCGTTCGTCGGGTTGGAACGCCTCCCCTGACCTCCGCCATCCCCCTGTAGGAGCGAAGCTTGCTCGCGAAAGCGGTGTGACAGTCGACATAAATATTGAATGTCACACCG
>NZ_JAGYFX010000127.1:0-15496 GCF_019946615.1 Pseudomonas sp. BF-R-01 | reverse complement strand
CTCCTACAGGATCGCGCAGATCCTGTAGGAGCGAGGCTTGCCCGCGAAGAAGCCGACTCGGTGCACCTACCTGAAAACTAATCTTTCCCCTCATCCAAGGACCCCGGATGCTTGAACTTGTCGCTGCGTTTATCTGCCTCACTTCCCTGCTCACCTACGTGAATTTCCGCTTCATCGGCCTGCCCCCGACCATCGGCGTCATGGTCACCGCGCTGATGTTTTCCCTGCTGTTGCAGGGCCTGAGTTTCCTCGGTTACCCCGGCCTCGAAGAGCGTGTGCAACAGCTGATCGGCCAGATCGATTTCGGTGATCTGCTGATGAACTGGATGCTGTCCTTTCTGCTGTTCGCCGGTGCGCTGCACGTCAATCTCAATGACTTGCGCAGTTATCGCTGGCCCATCGGCCTGCTCGCAACATTTGGTGTATTGATCGCCACCGCCGTGATCGGCAGCCTCGCGTATTACATCTTTGCCCTGTTCGGCTGGCATGTGAGTTTTCTGTACTGCCTGCTGTTCGGCGCGCTGATTTCCCCGACCGACCCCATCGCGGTACTCGGCGTGCTGCGGACCGCCAACGCGTCCAAACCGCTGAAAACCACGATTGTCGGCGAATCGCTGTTCAACGATGGCACCGCGGTAGTGGTGTTCACCGTGCTGCTGGGTATCGCGCAACTCGGTGAAACCCCGACCGTAGGCGCCACGGCCCTGCTGTTTGCACACGAAGCAATTGGCGGTGTGCTGTTTGGTGGGCTGATTGGCTACCTGGTGTATCTGATGATCAAGAGCATCGAGCAGCATCAGATCGAAGTCATGCTGACCCTGGCACTGGTGATCGGCGGCTCGGCCATGGCGTCGGAGCTGCATGTTTCCGCACCGATCGCGATGGTGGTCGCCGGCCTGATCATCGGCAATCTGGGGCGCAACCTGGCGATGAACGACATGACCCGAAAGTACCTGGACGGTTTCTGGGAGCTGCTCGACGACATGCTCAACGCCCTGCTGTTTGCCCTGATCGGCATGGAGCTGTTGCTGCTGCCGTTCAACTGGCTGCACGTGCTGGCGGCAAGTTTGCTGGCCCTGGCCATTCTGCTCTCGCGCCTGTTGACCGTGGCACCGGCCATCCTCCTGCTGCGACGCTGGCGCACAGTGCCGCGCGGAACGATCCGGATTCTGACCTGGGGTGGTTTGCGCGGTGGTGTTTCGGTAGCGCTCGCCCTGGCGCTGCCATTGGGCCCGGAGCGTGATTTGCTGCTGAGCATCACCTACATCGTGGTGTTGTCGTCGATCCTGTTGCAGGGCTTGAGCATCGGCAAACTGGTCAAGCACGTGACCCGGGATGAGCCTGCGCCAGCGGCACAGGCCGGGCATCACTGATTACTTTTTGACCTTCTGCGGGTCGGGTTGCCGATCCGCAGACTGCTTCGGCGGCCCGCTTTCGCTGCGAATCTGCGCATGGCTCAACAGCGCAAAGATAAAGCTGCCACCGATGATGTTCCCCGCCAGCGTGGGACCTGCGAACACCAGCCAGAAATCCTTCCACGGCAACTCGCCGGCAAACACCAGATACGACACCTCGGCCGAACCGACGACGATGTGGGTGAAATCCCCCAGCGCCATGAGGTAGGTGATGAGGATGATGATCCACATCTTGGCGCTCTCCATGGACGGGATCATCCAGACCATGGTGGCGATCATCCAGCCCGACACAATGCCTTTGGCGAACATCTTGCTCGCGTCGTTCTCCATGACCTTGCGCCCGATATCGAGGAAGGCCAGGTCGGTCCTGGTGTCGAAAATCGGCAGGTGCAACATCACATACGCGACCAGCAAGGTGCCGCAAAGGTTGCCCACCAGCACCACCGACCACAGCCGCAACAACCGGCCGAAATTGTTCAGAGTGGGTTTGGTCATGACCGGCAGCACCGCCGTCAGGGTGTTCTCGGTGAACAATTGCTGGCGGGCGAGGATGACCGCAAGGAACCCGGCGCAGTAACCGAAACTGGCAATCACCTTGAAGTGTTCGTCGTCCGGCAGGCGCGAGTTGAGCAACCCCATGGCCATCAGCGACAGGCCCATGGTCAGACCGGCGGCGAGCGCCGACCACCATAGCGCGGCGACGCTGCGTTCGAGTTCCTGATCGCCCTGGGTGCGGATGATTTCGTGCAATACAGCCGCACGTGGCGGCTGGCTTTTTTCGACGTCGTGCCGTTCTTCAGCCGAGAGGTTCGGGGTCTTGCCGTCTTTTTGCGCGTCCATAGAGCTCCGGAACCGGTGGCGTGTCATGTAGGTACGACACGCGGGGTTCGGCGCTTGTTCAGTGGCCCCACAAATGAAACCGCATTCTGTAGGAGCCAGCTTGCTGGCGATGGGGTCGACTCGGTTTCTGCGCTGTCGCTGATTACGCTATCGCCAGCAAGCCGGCTCCTACGGTACTCGCATTACTCGTCCTTGAACTGGTCTTTGACGTATTTGATCTCGGTTCGGCCGTGTGGGGCGGGCAGGCCGTCTTCACCGAGGTTGACGAAGACCATCTTCTCCACCGTCAGGATGCTTTTGCGGGTGATCTTGTTGCGCACTTCGCAGGTCAGGGTGATCGAGGTGCGGCCGAACTCGGTGGCGGTGATGCCCAGTTCGATGATGTCGCCCTGGCGCGAGGCGCTGACGAAGTTGATTTCGGAAATGTACTTGGTCACCACGCGCTGATTGCCCAACTGGACGATGGCGTAGATCGCCGCTTCTTCGTCGATCCAGCGCAACAGGCTGCCGCCGAACAGCGTGCCGTTGGGGTTGAGGTCTTCGGGTTTTACCCATTTGCGGGTGTGGAAATTCATATTCACTCCTGAGCGTCTTGCCGAATGATGGGTGCCATCATGGCAGAGCCCGGACTAGAGCTCTATTAAGCATCGTCTATGGTCACGATTACCGTTCGGACATTGACCGACAGAAACGCTTTGGAAGATCAGCATAGCCCGCTATAATCGCCCCCGTTTCAAAACGGTAACGTTCCATTGATACCGTTTTCCCGCCACCTGTCCGAGGGGCGCTGCAGCAGGTTCAACCTGTCAGGCTCGGATGGGGCGTTGACTGGCCACGGCCAGACACTAAACGCACAACGGCGCCCATTCGCATACATTACGAATGGAGGCTCTTCATGAGCGCTGTTATCACGCCTGCAGATTTTAACGATTACAAAGTCGCCGACATGTCCCTGGCTGCCTGGGGCCGTCGCGAAACCATCATCGCTGAATCCGAAATGCCAGCCCTGATGGGTCTGCGCCGCAAGTACGTCGGTGAGCAGCCGCTCAAAGGCGCCAAGATTCTCGGCTGCATCCACATGACCATTCAGACTGCCGTGCTGATCGAAACCCTGGTTGCCCTGGGTGCCGAAGTTCGCTGGTCGTCCTGCAACATTTTCTCGACTCAGGATCAGGCCGCTGCTGCTATCGCCGCTGCTGGCATCCCGGTATTCGCCTGGAAAGGCGAGACTGAAGAAGAGTACGAGTGGTGCCTGGAGCAAACCATCCTGAAAGATGGCGCGCCTTGGGATGCCAACATGATCCTCGACGACGGCGGCGACCTGACCCAGCTGCTGCACGACAAGTACCCACAGGTTCTGGATCGCGTTCACGGCGTGACCGAAGAAACCACCACCGGCGTTCACCGCCTGTTGGACATGCTGGCCAAGGGCGAGCTGAAAATCCCGGCCATCAACGTCAACGACTCGGTGACCAAGTCCAAGAACGACAACAAGTACGGCTGCCGTCACAGCCTGAACGATGCGATCAAGCGTGGCACCGACCACCTGCTGTCCGGCAAGCAAGCGCTGGTCATCGGTTACGGCGACGTGGGCAAGGGCTCCGCTCAGTCCCTGCGTCAGGAAGGCATGATCGTTAAAGTCTCCGAAGTCGACCCGATCTGCGCCATGCAAGCCTGCATGGACGGTTTCGAACTGGTTTCGCCGTTCATCGACGGTATCAACACCGGTACCGAAGCAAGCATCGACAAAGCGCTGCTGGGCAAGATCGACCTGATCGTGACCACCACCGGTAACGTCAATGTTTGCGATGCGAACATGCTCAAAGCCCTGAAGAAGCGCGCTGTTGTCTGCAACATCGGCCACTTCGACAACGAAATCGACACCGCTTTCATGCGCAAGAACTGGGCATGGGAAGAAGTGAAGCCACAGGTTCACAAAATCCACCGTACCGGCCCTGGCGCATTCGATGCCCAGAACGACGACTACCTGATCCTGCTGGCCGAAGGCCGTCTGGTTAACCTGGGTAACGCCACCGGTCACCCAAGCCGCATCATGGACGGTTCGTTCGCCAACCAGGTTCTGGCGCAGATCTTCCTGTTCGGCCAGAAGTACGCCGACCTGTCGCCAGCCCAGAAAGCCGAGCGCCTGACTGTTGAAGTACTGCCGAAGAAACTCGACGAAGAAGTGGCCCTGGAAATGGTCCGCGGTTTCGGCGGCGTCGTGACTCAACTGACCAAGACCCAGGCCGACTACATCGGCGTGACTGTCGAAGGTCCGTTCAAGCCGCACGCTTACCGCTACTGATTCGACCTGCTGTCCGCTCCCCATGGGAGCGGACTTAAGCAGAAACCACGCTCCCCTGTAGGAGCGAAGCTTGCTCGCGAAAGCATCACCGCGTTGTTTCTGAAGCACCGTGTTGTTGCTTTCGCGAGCAAGCTTCGCTCCTACAGTAAACGTGGCGACTGCAAGGCTTACGCGTTTCCAAGGATATGACCATGTCCCAAGACCGTCGCTACAGCTTCGAGTTCTTCCCTACGAAGACCGACGCTGGGCATGAAAAGCTGCTCGCCACTGCTCGTCAGCTGGCCACGTACAACCCCGATTTCTTCTCCTGCACCTATGGCGCTGGCGGTTCGACCCGTGATCGAACCCTCAACACCGTGTTGCAGCTCGAAAGCGAAGTCAAAGTCCCTGCCGCACCGCATCTGTCCTGCGTAGGCGACAGCAAGGACGACTTGCGCGGCCTGCTGACGCAATACAAGGCTGCCGGCATCAAGCGCATCGTTGCCCTGCGCGGTGACCTGCCTTCGGGCATGGGCATGGCCAGCGGCGAAATGCGCCACGCCAACGACCTGGTCCAATTCATTCGTGAAGAGACCGGTGATCATTTCCACATCGAAGTCGCCGCTTACCCGGAAATGCATCCGCAAGCGCGCAATTTCGAAGACGATCTGACCAACTTCGTGCGCAAAGCCAACGCTGGCGCCGACAGCGCGATCACCCAGTACTTCTTCAACGCCGACAGCTATTTCTACTTCGTCGAGCGTGTACGGGCGATGGGCGTGAACATCCCGATCGTGCCGGGCATCATGCCGATCACCAACTACAGCAAGCTGGCGCGCTTCTCCGATGCCTGCGGTGCGGAAATCCCGCGCTGGATCCGCAAGCAACTGGAAGCCTACGGCGACGACACCCAGAGCATTCAAGGCTTTGGTGAACAGGTCATCACCGAAATGTGCGAACGCCTGCTGCAAGGTGGCGCGCCAGGGCTGCACTTCTACACACTGAACCAGGCTGAAGCGAGTCTGGCGGTGTGGAACAACCTGAAGTTGCCGCGCTGATAAACGTTTAAAGCAAGATCAAAAGATCGCAGCCTTCGGCCACTCCTACATTCGGGCATGTTTAATCCCTGTAGGAGCGGTCGAAGGCTGCGATTTTTTGCTTTCTACGTACTTTTATTGTGATGCAACACACGGAGATAGAGCATCTGCAGTCGGTTTCTGGCTCTTTCCCGTTTCTCGTCGTAATCTCAAGCCCATGCCTTTGATCCCACAGTTAATTGCCGTGCTGGTTTTCACTTGCCTGAGCTTCGCCGCTCGGGGCGAGAAGCTACGCATTGTCACTGAACCGTGGGCGCCTTATGTCTACGAGGAAAACGGCAAATCACTGGGCCTGGACTACGAAACCACGGCCATCGTCTTCAAGCGCCTGGGGATCGAAGTCGAGTGGCAGTTCCTGCCGTGGAAACGCTGCCTGTCGATGCTTGAAACCGGCCAGGCCGATGGCGCGCTGGACATTTTTCACAGCGACGAGCGCGAGGCGACCCTGCTCTACCCCAGCGAACCACTCTCGGAAGTCCAGTTCGTGCTGTTCTACGCCAACGAACGCCCGCATCCATTTAGCACCCTCGACGACCTGAAAGGCCTGACGATAGGCACCTCGCCGGGCTATCTGTACAGCCCGGACTTCCGTGAATCGACGCTGTTCACGCGCGAACCGGCGCCCACCCATGAAGCCAACTTCGGCAAACTGGTGCGCGGCAGGATCGACCTGCTGATCACCGACCGCCGGGTGGGCCAGCATTTGCTCGACGAATTGAATATCCGCGACCAGATCAGCGAAAACCCGACCGTCATCAGCCAGCAGAGCCAGTTCCTGGCAGTGCGCCGCAACGCGGGCATGGATTTGCTGGTGCAGCGCTTCGGCGCCGAGCTCAAACGATTCAAGCGCGAACCCGCGTACGCCGAACTGAGCGCCCGTTATGGCGCCGATCCGGCCACCAGCACGAAAACTGCCGGGGCCACCGCTGCCCGCGAAAAAACCGTTGAGCAGCAGGAAAGCGGCGCGCAGTGATTGCTCTGTTATACTCCGGCCTTCCCGCCAGGCTCACGCCCGGACGCTCGGACTTGTTCAAGGCATCTCGACCCCGCTACAGCGCAGCTTTTCAGCCCGCGCGAGCGCTCCAGACGAGCCTTCGAGGCCCAGCAGGACCGGACGGGATTGCGTCCTCTTAAACGCCATTCGCGCCAGGCAAGACTCCCATTGGGCCAAGCCCTAACTAAAACAGGATTACTCATGTCCTTTGCTTCCCTCGGTCTCTCCGAGGCTTTAGTCCGCGCCATCGAGGCAGCGGGCTATACCGAGCCTACTCCGGTGCAACAGCGGGCCATTCCCGCCGTGTTGCAAGGTCGCGACCTGATGGTTGCGGCTCAGACAGGTACTGGCAAAACCGGTGGCTTCGCCCTTCCGATCCTGGAGCGGTTGTTCCCTAACGGTCACCCGGACAAATCCCAGCGTCATGGCCCGCGCCAACCGCGCGTACTGGTCCTGACCCCTACCCGCGAACTCGCGGCTCAAGTACACGAGAGCTTCAAGGTCTATGCCCGTGACCTGAAGTTCGTCAGCGCCTGCATCTTCGGCGGCGTCGGCATGAACCCACAGGTTCAGGCCATGTCCCGTGGCGTTGACGTGCTGGTGGCCTGCCCTGGCCGCCTGCTCGACCTCGCCGGCCAAGGCAGCGTCGATTTGTCACACGTGGAAATCCTCGTGCTGGACGAAGCCGACCGCATGCTCGACATGGGCTTTGTCCATGACGTGAAGAAGGTCCTGGCCCGCCTCCCGGCCAAGCGTCAGAACCTGCTGTTCTCGGCGACGTTCTCCAAGGACATCACCGACCTCGCCGGCAAGCTGCTGCACAACCCGGAACGCATCGAAGTGACGCCGCCGAACACCACGGTCGAGCGTATCGAGCAACGGGTTTTCCGCCTGCCAGCCAACCACAAGCGTTCGCTGCTGGCGCACCTGATCACCGCGGGCGCCTGGGAACAGGTGCTGGTGTTCACCCGCACCAAGCACGGCGCCAACCGCCTGGCCGAATACCTGGATAAACATGGCCTCAGCGCCGTCGCCATCCACGGTAATAAGAGCCAGAACGCTCGCACCAAAGCCCTGGCCGACTTCAAGGCCGGCGAAGTGCGCATCCTGGTCGCTACCGACATCGCTGCACGCGGCCTCGACATCGACCAGTTGCCACACGTGGTCAACTTCGAACTGCCGAACGTCGACGAAGATTACGTGCACCGTATCGGCCGTACTGGCCGTGCCGGTCGTTCGGGCGAGGCGATCTCGCTGGTGGCTCCGGACGAAGAAAAACTGCTGAAAAGCATCGAACGCATGACCAAGCAGAAAATCGCCGACGGCGACCTGATGGGCTTCGATTCCAGCGCCGTGGAAGCCGAGAAGCCGGAAGTGCGCGAGCGTCCGGATGTGCGTAACCCGCGCAACCCACGTGGCCCGCGCGGCGACGGTCCGAACGGCAGCGGCGGTGGCGGCGGTCGTAAGGACAAGGGCAAGGACAAGGGCGGCAAGGAAAAACCGGCGGCCAGCGGCCGTGGCGAGCGCCCGGCACGTGAGCAGAAACCACGCGAAGGCACGCCTGCCCGCGAGCAACAGCGCCCGGCGCCACGCGCTGCCGCTGATCGCGCTCCGGACGAGTTCCTGGACGACGATATCGATAACTTCGGTAACCGCGTCGACTACGTGCCTCAAGCCAAACCGGCCCAGGGCCGTGGCCGCCGTCCGGGTGCTCCGGCACAAGGCACGGCCGCTGGCGCAGGTGCTCCACGCACCGGCGGCAAGCCTCAGGGTCGCCAAAGCGGTCCACGCAGCAGCGACGGCGCCACCACTGGCACGCCGCCAGCCAAGCGCAGCGGTCCACGCAACGGTGCACCACGTGACGGTCAGGCCCGTCGCGAAGAAGGCCGCAACCGTCGCCCGGCACGTGACGAGCAGTCACGCTCGGAACCAGCCGTGCAAAACCCGCGTGGCCCGGCTCCGAAGATCATTCACAAGGAGTCGAAAACCGATCGTTTCCCGACACCTGAACAGCTTGATCAATTGCCAGGCCGTCCGCGTGGTGAAAAACCGGCGTTGCTGACTCGCAACCGCTGAGTTTTACCCAGCCATGAAAAATGCCCCTGATCTCACGATCCGGGGCATTTTTTTATGCTCTTCGTAGGAGCGAGGCTTGCCCGCGAAGGGGTCAACCGGATTTCTGTGGTGAGGCCGCTGGCGCTTTCGCGGGCAAGCCTCGCTCCTACAGGATTCGTGGTGCGACGCAGATTACGCTTGGCAATAAAAAACGCCCCCGATCGCGAGATCGGGGGCGTTTTTGTGTCAGGCGCGAAAATTACTTCGCTTTGACACCTTCAAACGTTACGTACAGTTCAACCGCGTCGGACGCTGGGCCCAGGTCTTTCTGCTTGCCGAAATCGGAACGCTTGAGGTTGGTGGTGCCTTCGAAGCCGGCACGGTAGCCGCCCCATGGATCCTTGCCTTCACCCAGGAAAGTCGCCTTGACCACGACTGGCTTGGTCACGCCAGCGATGGTCAGATCACCCGCCACGTCCGCAGTGTCTTTGCCAGCGGCGTTTTTGCCGGTGGATTTGACGCTGGTGGAAACGAAGGTGGCTTTAGCGAATTTGCTCGCGTTCAGGAAATCACCGCTGGCGATGTGCTTGTCACGTTCGGCGTTGTTGGTGAAGACGCTGGCGGTGTTCACATTGAACTCGATCTTGGCGTCTTCAGGCTTGGCAGCGTCGAAGCTGAACTTGCCGTCGATATCCTTGAAGGTACCGGTGATGAAGCTGTAGCCCAGGTGGCTGATCTTGAAGTCAACGAAGGCGTGCTGGCCTTCCTTGTCGACGACATAATCAGCTGCCATTACGTTACCGGCGGACAGCAGAGCGGAACCGATTGCCAAAGCGGCGAGGGTCTTTTTCAACATGCTTTCTATTCCTTTGGAGTCGAGGTTGAACTTCAGGCTTTGCGACCCAGCATTCGAGTAAGGGTCGCATCACGATCGATAAAGTGGTGCTTCAATGCTGCCAACGCATGGAGACCGGAAAAAATTACCAGCACCCATGCCAGATACAGATGAATCTCACCGGCGGTGTCTGCCTGGTCCGGTAGTCCGGAAACCAGTGCAGGAACTTCGAACAGGCCAAACACCGGAATCCCGACACCATCTGCGGTGGAAATCAGGTAACCGGCAATCATCACAGCAAACAGACCCAGGTACAGGAACGAATGGCCAAACTTCGCGCCCATGCGCGTCAGCCGGCCATAGCTTTCCAGCGTTGGCGGTGGTGGGCTGATAAAGCGCCACAGCACCCGAAGCACCATCACGGCCAGCAACACCAGGCCAATGCTCTTGTGCAGCTCCGGCGCATCTTTGCGCCAGGTGCTGTAGTAGTCGAGATCGACCATCCACAGGCCCAACGCAAACAGACCGAAGACCGCCAGCGCCACGCCCCAGTGCATGAAGATGCTGACCCAACCGTAGCGGGAAGAAGAGTTACGTAGCTGCATGCCCAAATCCTGTGAGAATTGCGACCAAGACTATCGAGTTATCTATCGAATTAAAGCGGAAAATTTCGCTTTGAAATATCGAGAAATACGATCAAGAGTCTGAAATCGGTGAGTTAAGGAAAGATTAACGACCAATGTATGAAAAAAAATGACGTCCAGATCAAGAACACCAATGCCATGAGATTTATTCAATTCTTTTCTTCAGGCATAAAAAAACGCGGCATTTACGCCGCGTTTCTTTAATCCAGACGGTTACTGCGCTTTGGTATCGGCTACCGGGGTCGCAGCAGGTTTGGCTGCTGGTTTCTTCGCCGCTTCAGCTTTCTTTGCCGCCGATTTGACCGGAGCCTTTTTGGTTTCGGCCGCAGGCTTTTTCGCCGGCGCCTTGGCCGCAGCCTTCTTGGCCGGCTCGGCTTTCACCGGGGCGGCAGGTTTCGGCGCTTCCACTGGCGCAGGGACCGGGGCTGGTACCGGTGCCGGTGCCGGGGCTGGCGGTGTGACTGGCTCTGGCGCTTTCACGGGTTCCGGCTTCTTGTCGTCTTCCGAGGAACCACCGAACAGGTTGCTGAAGAAGTTGCCTTTCTTCGCCGCCACTGCGCCGGCTGCAGCAGCAGTCGCTGCCGGAACAACCTTCGCCGGTTCAAACGACTTGCCGGCCGCCAGGTCTTCAACCTGACCGGCTGCACGCTGACCGGTGCGCAACGCGCCTTCCAGAGTGCCCGGGTACAAGGTGTCGGTGTGTTCGCCAGCGAACGCTACGCGTTGCAGCGGACGTTCCCACAGGCGCCAGAACTTGCTGATCTGGCCCGGACCGAAGGCCAGGTAAGCGCCGCCCATCGACGGGTCGGTGCTGTAGCGACGGATTTCATAACCGGTGAACGAACCGCGCGCCTGTGGATAAAACGTGTGCAAGCGAATCAGCACCTGATCGGCCATCTGCTTGTCGCCGAAGGCCTGCATCACTCGTGCGTTGTCGCCGGACAGGTTGATTACCACGTTGGCGCCACCCTTCAGCGCCGGCTCGACCCACAACATGCCCAGGCCGGTGTTGCTGTAGATCTCGCCGGACATGCGCGCCTTGCTTTCCCAGACCGGCGTCTTGAACTTCAGCATGATCTGGTCGCGCCAACCGTAGTTGGTGCCTTTGATCGCGCCCATGTGCTGGGCATCCAGCGCCGGGGTCATCACGATTTTGTTGAGGGCGCGCAACGGCACCGCGACCACGACGTAGTCAGCCTGATAGCCGACGCTGCCGACCTTGACGGTCACGCCGTCCTTGTCCTGGGTGATGGACGAGACCGGGGAACTGGTCTTGATGGTTTTCAGCTGTTTGACGAAGGCTTGTGCCAGCACCGGGCTACCGCCCAGCAGGCGCGAAGCGCGCAGGTCTCGGTCGGACACGCCACGGTAAACCCGGCTCTGTTGTGCGTAGTACAGCAACGACAGGCGCGAAGGTTCGTCATAACGGGTACGAATTTGCTGATTGATCAATTGGCGAGCCGTGGCTGGCAACGTCAAACGGTCGAGCCAGTTGGAGACGTTGATCTGATCCAGGGCATGCAGCGCGCTGGTCGCGGCAGGGTTCAGCGGGTCTTCGATCGAGCGCGCCAGGTCGTCCAGGGTCTTCTCGTAACGCTTGAGCGCGTCAGCGGTAGCCGGCTCTTTGGTGGCCAGGTCAGCGGCGGTGTAATACACGCCATCGATCAGGTAGCTCGGCGTGCGCACGAATTCAGGGGCCGGCGTGGTGCTCAGCTTGAAGGTCGATACGTACTTGTTCAACACCGGCTGAGTCTTGTCGTTGCCGATCCATTCGCTGGTGGCCATGCCGGAACGACCGCCCAGGGTCGGCTTGGCTTCCAGCAGGGTCACCTGCCAGCCTTTGTTCTGCAGTTCGTAGGCCGCCGTCAGGCCCGAGAGCCCGCCGCCGATCACGATCGCCGTTTTATCCTTGGCCAGCGCAGACACGCTGAACAGCCCCAACATCACCAGCGCACAGGCGCGCAGCCAACCAGCAGACATTCAGCGAACTCCGGAAATACACGTAGAAAAAAGCGGTTTTGCGAGTCAGACGACTCAAAGAACCGCGAAGAATACGTTAGCCATCAAAGGGCCGCCAGCGACGTCTATCGCCCTATACAAAGTAGCTCATTCGACACAATGGGTTGTCCCGATGCCACGCATTGCATAGGCTTGCGCGATTGTATGTCCGCGCCTGTCGCGGACCGCCTCGAGGAGACTGGAAATGGGCCTGAATAATCAGTGGATGCAACGCGATCTCGCCGTGTTGTGGCATCCCTGCACCCAGATGAAAGACCACGAACAGCTGCCGCTGATCCCGATCAAGCGCGGTGAAGGCGTGTGGCTGGAAGACTTCGAAGGCAAACGCTACCTCGACGCCGTCAGCTCCTGGTGGGTCAACGTGTTCGGCCACGCCAACCCGCGCATCAACCAGCGCATCAAGGATCAGGTCGATCAGCTGGAACACGTGATCCTCGCCGGTTTCAGCCATCAGCCGGTGATCGAGTTGTCCGAGCGTCTGGTGAAGATGACGCCGGAAGGCCTGACCCGATGCTTCTACGCCGATAACGGTTCGTCCTGCATCGAAGTCGCGCTGAAAATGAGCTTTCACTACTGGCTGAACCGCGGCCAGCCGAACAAGAAGCGCTTCGTCACCCTGACCAACAGCTACCACGGCGAAACCATGGCGGCGATGTCGGTGGGCGATGTGCCGCTGTTCACCGAAACCTACAAGGCGTTGCTGCTGGACACCATCAAGGTGCCGAGCCCCGATTGTTACCTGCGCCCTGAAGGCATGGGCTGGGAAGAACACTCGCGGAACATGTTCGCCGCGATGGAACAGACCCTGGCCGAAAACCACGACACCGTCGCGGCGGTGATCGTCGAGCCGCTGATCCAGGGCGCCGGCGGCATGCGCATGTATCACCCGGTTTACCTGAAACTGCTGCGCGAAGCCTGCGACCGTTATGGCGTGCACCTGATCCACGACGAAATCGCCGTCGGCTTCGGCCGCACCGGAACGATGTTCGCCTGCGAACAGGCCGGCATCCGCCCGGATTTCCTCTGCCTGTCCAAGGCCCTGACCGGCGGTTACCTGCCGCTGGCGGCGTGCGTGACGACGGAAGATGTCTACAGCGCGTTCTACGACGACTACCCGACCTTGCGCGCGTTCCTGCATTCGCACAGCTACACCGGCAATCCGCTGGCGTGCGCGGCGGCGTTGGCGACGCTGGATATCTTCGAAGAAGACAACGTGATCGAGAACAACAAGGCGCTGGCCCAGCGCATGGCCTCCTCCACCGCGCACCTGGCCGATCATCCGAACGTCTCGGAAGTGCGTCAGACCGGCATGGTGCTGGCCATCGAGATGGTCAAGGACAAGGCGACCAAGGAAGCTTATCCGTGGCAGGAACGTCGTGGCTTGAAGGTGTTCCAGCACGCGCTGGAACGCGGTGCTTTACTTCGACCGCTGGGCAGCGTGGTGTATTTCCTGCCGCCGTACGTGATCACCCCGGAGCAGATCGACTTTCTGGCGGAAGTGGCCAGTGAAGGGATCGACATTGCGACACGCAACAGTGTGAGCGTGTCGGTGCCGCAGGATTTCCACCCCGGTTTCCGCGATCCGGGTTGATTGATCACACACAGCGATCAATGTGGGAGCGAGCCTGCTCGCGATGCTGACGCCGAGGTCTTTCTGATCATCCTCGGTGATGCTATCGCGAGCAGGCTCGCTCCCACAAAGACGACCAACACCTTTTTCAGAGAACCCGCATGAGACTGTCCCGCTTTTTCATCGACGCCCCCCTGAGCACTGGCGAGCACGAGTTGCCCGAGGCCCAGGCCCATTACATCAGCCGCGTGCTGCGCATGGCCGAGGGTGATGCGTTGCAACTGTTCGACGGTTCGGGTCATGAGTTTCGCGCGAAGCTGGTCGAGGTCGGCAAGAAGCGCGTCGTGGTGCAGATCGACGAAAGCTTCGCCGGGCAAATCGAATCGCCGCTGCAGATCCATCTCGGCCAGGGCCTGTCCCGTGGCGAGCGGATGGACTGGGCGATTCAGAAAGCCACCGAACTGGGCGTGACCGAAATCACCCCGATCTTCAGCGACCGCTGTGAAGTCCGCTTGAAGGACGAGCGCGCCGACAAACGCCTGATGCACTGGCGCCAGGTGGCAATCAGCGCGTGCGAGCAATGCGGGCGTTCACGGGTGCCGGTGATTCACCCGCCGGTGTTGTTGGCCGACTGGTTGAAGCAGACTGAGGCGGAGTTGAAGCTGGTGCTGCATCCGGTGGCTGAGCCGTTGGTGAGTCATGCCAAACCGGCGACGCTGGCGTTTCTGATCGGGCCGGAAGGTGGGTTGTCCGATGCTGAGGTTGATCAGGCCAAGGCTGCGGGGTTCCACGCTGCGCGCCTGGGGCCTCGGGTGTTGCGCACCGAGACCGCGCCGGTGGTGGCGTTGGCGGTGGCCCAGCAGTTGTGGGGTGACTTCTAGGACGCCATCGCCGGCAAGCCGGCTCCTACAGGGTTCGTATTCGCAACACATATCCTTGTAGGAGCCGGCTTGCCGGCGATGGCCGCGACGCGGTTTACAGGACGTAAAACATAATCGCCACAAAGTGCAGCAAACTCCCCGCGATCACGAACAAATGCCAGATCCCGTGCGCATGCCGCAACCGATGATCCAGTGCAAAAAAGATAATCCCCACGGTGTACAAAATCCCGCCCGAGGCCAGCCAGGCAAACCCGGCCGTGCCCAACGCCGCCAATAGCGGCTTGACCGCCACCAGCACGATCCAGCCCATCACCGCGTAAATCACGATCGACAGGATCCGCGCTTCCGAACGCGGCTTGATCTCCTGAAGGATGCCGATCAACGCCAGCCCCCAGACAATCCCGAACAGCGTCCAGCCCCACGGCCCGCGCAGGGTCACCAGGCAAAACGGTGTGTAGCTGCCGGCGATCAACAGGTAGATCGAAAAGTGATCGACCTTCTGCATGATCGCTTTCTTGCGCCCGCGCACGCTGTGGTAAACGGTCGATGCGCTGTAGAGCACCATCAAGGTGAAACCGTAAATCGCCACGCTGACGATCTTCCAAGGGCTGCCGTCCATGCCGGCGATCACCAGCATCCACACCACCCCAACCGTCGCCGCCACCGCCCCGACCAGATGCGTCCAGGCGTTCAATCTTTCCCCGTGGTACATGTGTTGCTCACCTCACAATCCAATGCAGCGTTGCGCAAGGCTCAGGCCTCAAGCGTAAAAGCGCAATGTTTCAAAACTGTAGGAGCCGGCTTGCTGGCGATGGCGGCCTCAAGATCAACGTAAATTTTGAGGCCCAATCGCCAGCAAGCC
>NZ_JAGYFX010000126.1:0-15548 GCF_019946615.1 Pseudomonas sp. BF-R-01 | reverse complement strand
GGCGGTGTTTCAGGCAACGATGATATCGACTGACATACCGTCTTCGCGGGCAAGCCTCGCTCCTACAGGGGGTTGCGCCAACCGAATGCCCCGGGCTTGCAATCCACTCTTAAGTCAGGCCGCGTTGGCCCGACGACTGAAACCTGTTGGGAGTTTCACATGGCAAACGCCTCCAGCATTTACAGGAAGGCTCTTGAAGGTCACCAGGCACCGAAAAAGGTGTTGGTGAAAGTCGACCGCGTCACCAAGAAATTCGACGAAACCACCGCAGTGGACGATGTTTCGCTTGAGATTCATCAAGGGGAAATCTTCGCCTTGCTCGGCGGTTCCGGTTCCGGCAAATCGACGCTGCTACGCATGCTCGCCGGCTTCGAACGCCCGACCGAAGGGCGGATCCTGCTCGATGGCGTGGACATCACCGACATGCCGCCGTACGAACGGCCGATCAACATGATGTTCCAGTCGTACGCCCTGTTCCCACACATGACCGTCGCACAGAACATTGCCTTCGGCCTCAAGCAGGACCGTTTGCCCGCCAGTGAAATCGACGCCCGCGTGGAAGAGATGCTGCGCCTGGTGCACATGACCCAATACGCCAAACGCAAACCCCATCAACTGTCCGGCGGTCAGCGTCAGCGTGTCGCCCTCGCCCGCTCCCTGGCGAAACGTCCGAAGCTGTTGTTGCTCGACGAACCGATGGGCGCGCTGGATAAAAAACTGCGTTCGCAGATGCAGCTTGAGCTGGTGGAAATCATCGAACGCGTTGGCGTGACCTGCGTAATGGTGACCCACGACCAGGAAGAGGCCATGACCATGGCCCAGCGCATCGCGATCATGCACCTGGGCTGGATCGCCCAGATTGGCAGCCCGGTGGACATTTACGAAGCCCCGGTCAGCCGCATGGTCTGCGAATTCATCGGCAACGTGAACGCCTTCGAAGGCACCGTTGTCGAGGACCTTGAAGGTCACGCGATCATTCACAGCAAGGATCTGGAACAGAAGATCTACGTCGGTCACGGCGTCAGCACTTCGGTGGAGGACAAGTCCATCACCTACGCGATCCGTCCGGAAAAACTGCTGGTCAGCACCACCCAACCCGAGTCCCGCTACAACTGGTCCCAGGGCAAGGTGCATGACATCGCCTACCTCGGCGGCCACTCGGTGTTCTACGTCGAACTGCCTGGCGGCAAAGTCGTGCAGTCGTTCATGGCCAACGCCGAACGCCGTGGCGCGCGTCCGACCTGGGACGACAAGGTCTACGTGTGGTGGGAAGACGACAGCGGCGTGGTACTGCGCTCATGAAAACACTCAATCAGCGGTTCATGCGGCTGATGCCGAGTGGTCGAAAGCTCGTCATCGGGATTCCATTCCTGTGGCTGTGCCTGTTTTTCCTGTTGCCGTTCTTCCTGGTGATGAAGATCAGCTTCTCGGAAGCGGCGCTGGCCATTCCTCCTTACTCCGAGATCTACACCTTCGCCGAACAGAAACTCCAGCTGTTCCTCAACGTCGGCAACTACCTGCTGCTGACCGAGGATGAGTTGTACATCTCGGCTTACTTCGGTTCGTTGAAGGTCGCGTTTTTCAGCACGCTGATGTGCCTGGTGATCGGCTTCCCGATGGCCTACGCGATCACCAAGGCAAGCAAGGAAGCGCAAAACGTCTTGCTGCTGTTGATCATGATGCCGACCTGGACTGCGATCCTGATCCGCGTGTACGCGTGGATGGGCATCCTCAGCAACAACGGTTTGCTCAACGCGTTCTTGATGTGGACCGGGCTGACCGATCACCCGATCGAGATCCTCAACACCAACACGGCCGTGTACATCGGTGTGGTCTACGCCTACCTGCCGTTCATGGTCTTGCCGCTGTACGCCAACCTGGTCAAGCACGATCAAAGCTTGCTGGAAGCGGGTTCGGACCTGGGGTCGAGCAACTTCAACAACTTCTGGAAAATCACCGTGCCGCTGGCCAAGAACGGGATCATCGCCGGCTGCATGCTGGTGTTCATTCCGGTGGTCGGTGAGTTCGTGATTCCGGAACTGCTGGGCGGCCCGGAAACCCTGATGATCGGCCGTGTGCTGTGGCAAGAGTTCTTCAACAACCGCGACTGGCCGGTGGCGTCTGCCCTGGCGGTGGTGATGCTGTTGATCCTGATTGTGCCGATCCTGTTGTTCAACCGTAGCCAGGCCAAAGAGATGGAGGGTCGGGGATGAAACGCTTCGGATTTTCAAAGTTCATGTTGATTTTCGGCCTGTCGTTTATCTACCTGCCGATGCTGATTCTGGTGATCTACTCGTTCAACGCCTCGAAACTGGTGACGGTGTGGGGCGGCTGGTCGGTGAAGTGGTACGTCGGCTTGCTCGACAACTCGCAACTGATGGGCTCGGTGGTGCGCTCGCTGGAGATTGCCTGCTACACCGCGATTGCAGCGGTGGCGCTGGGGACTTTGGCGGCGTTCGTGCTGACTCGTGTCACGCGCTTCAAGGGCCGTACGCTGTTTGGTGGCCTGGTCACCGCGCCGCTGGTGATGCCTGAAGTGATCACCGGCCTGTCGCTGTTGCTGCTGTTCGTGGCCATGGCGCAGCTGATCGGCTGGCCGATGGAGCGCGGCATCGTCACCATCTGGATCGCCCACACCACGTTTTGTGCGGCCTATGTGGCGGTGGTCGTCTCCGCCCGCCTTCGTGAGCTGGACCTGTCCATCGAAGAAGCGGCCATGGACCTCGGGGCGAAACCGTTCAAGGTGTTTTTCCTGATCACCATCCCGATGATCGCGCCGTCACTGGCGGCCGGCGGCATGATGTCGTTTGCCCTGTCGCTGGATGACCTGGTGTTGGCGAGCTTCGTGTCCGGCCCAGGCTCGACGACCCTGCCGATGGAAGTGTTCTCGGCGGTGCGTCTGGGCGTGAAGCCTGAGATCAACGCCGTGGCCAGCCTGATACTGCTCGCCGTTTCGATTGTGACCTTCATGGTCTGGTACTTCAGCCGCCGCGCCGAAGCCAGCCGCAAACGGGCGATCCAGGAAGCGATGGACCAGACCGCCAGCGAATCCTGGCAGCAACCGAAAAAGCAAATGGTAGAAGCGACGGCCTAGTGCCGTCGCGTTTCACAGCTTTGCGTACTGAATAAAAAAAATGGAGTTGTACCGATGAAAATGTTTGGCAGGACTCTGCTGACACTGTCCTTATTGGGCGCGATGGCTACCGGCGCCCAGGCCAATGACAAGGTACTGCGCGTCTACAACTGGTCGGATTACATCGCCCCGGACACCGTCAAGAAGTTCGAAGACGAGACCGGTATCCGCGTGACCTACGATGTGTTCGACAGCAACGAAACCCTTGAGGCACGCCTGCTCGCAGGCAAATCCGGCTACGACATTGTCGTGCCGTCCAACAGCTTCCTGGCCAAGCAGATCAAGGCTGGCGTCTACCAGGAACTGGACAAGTCGAAGCTGCCGAACTGGAAAAACCTCAACCCGGTGTTGCTGAAAAACGCTTCGGCCAGCGACCCGGAAAACGGTCACGCCTTCCCGTACATGTGGGGCTCGATCGGCATCGGGTTCAACCCGGCCAAGGTCAAGGAAGTGCTTGGTGCCAATGCGCCGACCAACTCGTGGGACTTGCTGTTCAAACCGGAAAACGCCGAGAAGCTGAAAGCCTGCGGCATCAGCTTCCTCGACTCACCGACCGAAATGCTGCCCGCCGCCCTGCACTACCTGGGCTACCCGGTGAACTCGCAGGACAAGGCGCAGATCGCCGAAGCTGAAGCGCTGTTCATGAAGATCCGGCCGTCGGTGGCGTACTTCCATTCGTCGAAGTACATCTCCGACCTGGCCAACGGCAACATCTGCGTCGCTGTCGGTTATTCCGGCGACGTGCTGCAAGCCAAGGCCCGCGCACAGGAAGCGGGCGACAAGGTGAAAATCGAATACAGCATTCCGAAGGAAGGCGCCGGCAGTTTCTACGACATGGTCGCAATCCCACGGGATGCGGCGAACGTCGACAACGCCTATCTGTTCATGAACTTCCTGATGCGCCCGGACATCATCGCCGAGATCACCAACAACATCGGCTACAGCAACGCCAACGCGGCGGCGACGCCCTTGGTGGATGAAGCGATTCGCGATGATCCGGGCTCGTATCCGCCCTTGGCCGTGATGGCGACGTTGTATGCGATTCCGGACATGCCGATCGGCGTTCAGCGGGTGATGACGCGCGGCTGGACGCGGGTGAAGCTCGGGAAATAGTCGCTGAACCCAAGATTGCTATCGCTGGCAAGCCAGCTCCTACAGGGTACGCGTCGCACCGCAGATCATTGTAGGAGCCGGCTTGCCGGCGATGAGGCCATCACTGGCAACACAAAATCCAACTGTTTCCGTTCACGCAGCGCCTTACCACCGCTGCACTCCTCTCTGACGAACGGCCTCACCTGGCTTCCTCGGTTAAGGTGAATTTGGCGCCCTCCTCGGGCGCCTTTTTTTATGCCGGCACCAGCGGCCATTCGGCCAGCGCCCGGTAACGGCCCTTGTGGGATTCAAACAACACAAATCGATCCGCCCACAGAAAAAACTCCGGCGGCGTCGTCGACTCAGGCACCGGCGCCCGATAGTCGCGCATCAACGTCAGATGCGGTCTGAATTCCTTGTGTACCTCTTCAAACCCGAACGGCAACATCGCCTGCTCCAGCGCATACACCAGCCGCAGCAACTCCGGCGGCGCCTGTTCCGGCGCGAGCACCAACACCCCGGCCCTGCGCCACACATCCAGGAGATCCAGCGCCAACCGCAACGTCGCACCCGGCACGCGCACCTTTGCTGCCGCCGCGCAGATCTCGGCAATCTGCGCCACCTCCACAGCGCCCAAAAACAGCAACGTCAGATGGAAGTTTTCCACCGGCACCGGACGCCCGATGCGCAATTGCAGCGCGCTGCGCCATTGGGCAATCGCCTTGCGCTGTTCGGGTGGGCAATCCAATGCAAAAAACAGCCGTTTGACCGGCTCCGGGGTTTCGTCGCTCACGCCTGGCACCTCCTGACATGCACGTTATAGTTGAACCAACCGAATAAACGGGACGGGGCCATGCGAGAGATCATCAGCAAAGAGCCATGGTGGGCCGTGCCACCGCAACCGGGTCAGGATGAGTCAGAGCTGGAATGGGGCTGGCTGGTTCACTATAGCGAAGGTGAACCGCGTTTCGAGTTTGTCAAAGAACGACCGACGGACAGCGAGATCCGCAATCGCAAGAGTTGCAGGATCACCCCGACGCCGGAGTGATCCTGCCACACGCTCAGACCTGCAAGAGGATGTCGAAGCCACCGAAGATCATCCGCTGGCCATCGAACGGCATCGGGTTGACGTCCTGCTGCATACGCGGGTCGGCCATCAATTTCTGCATGCCGGCATCGCGGGTGGGCTTGTCCGGCCAGACGATCCAGGAAAACACCACGGTTTCGTCGTCCTTGAGTTTCACGGCCAGCGGAAACGAAGTCACTTTGCCATCGGGCACGTCATCGCCCCAGCATTCGACAACACTCAGGGCGCCGTTTTCCTTGAAAATCACAGCGGCGGATTCCGCGTGTTTCTTGAATTTTTCGCGGTTGGCACTGGGCACCGCAAAGACACAGCCATCGACGTAAGACATGGTCATTCTCCTGCCGGGGGTTAAGGGTCGATCTGCGGTTTAGTCGGTTCGGACGGGCTCCAATCGACAGCGCCGCTGCCCGAACTGACCGACGGTACGTCGGCACTCCCCGCCAGGTTGCCCTCGATCTGCCCTGCCATGTACAACGTCCCCGCCATCACACCGAAGGTCGGGTTCTGCACCATTTTTATCCAGGCCTTATCGAACGTGTTGCCCAGGCTGCTACGAATCAGCGCCTCGCTGTCCGGTCGGTCGTTGGCCTGAATCAGTGCGCGAATCCCCGCCACGCCCAAGGTAATCAAGCCTCCGGCGATTTTTCCCGCCGCTGCGGACACCGCGCTGGCGGCACCGCGCGGGGCCATTTCGGCTTCCATCCGCTGGCTGGCGCGCTTGGCCACCGGCGCCATGGCTTGGTCGGTGGAATCAACGCCCTTGCTACCGCCGGCCTTGTGGATTTTGTCGATCAGCGCCGCGTACGCCGGCAGGGTGTTGAGCGGCTGGGTGTGCACGACCTGGTACAGCGAAGCGTCTCGCGCGGGCGGCGGTCCGAGGGCGATGGCCGGGATTTTCTGGATACGGCCATTGAGCTGGGCCATGGGCACGCCGTGGCGCTGGGAGATTTTTTGCAGTTCTTCCTGAAGAATATCCACGTAGAACGCCGTGGCCAGACCGAGGATCTGGTCGGGATCAATCTCGACCGCGACCGGGGCCAGCACGCGTTTCTGGTATTGCTCCAGCAGATAGGCCGCCAGGCGTTTCGACGAGGCATCCTGCTCACCCTGGGCGCTGAGGCTGTACCAGCTGACTTTCATCGACAGCCATTCCTGGGTCCAGTAACTGCTGAACCAGGGAATGAATTTTTCTTCGGTCAGTTGATAGACCCGGGTTCGCCAGTAATCCATGGCGCCGCGCGAATAGATTTTTGCCTGCTCGGTGGCGGACTGGGATGCCGCGACGATGTCCCTATCCACCTGCTGCCAGGTGCTCTGGGAAATGACCACGGGCGGCGCAGGCGCCGGGGCACGCGCAGGCGTGACGCATCCCGCCAACACCAGCAGCACGGCGACGATCAGCGAACGCAGGTTCAAGATCGCGGTTCTCTAGGGTTGAAATCAGATTAAGGGTTTCTACCTGAGTATAGGTGTTTGCCCGCAAGAGCATCGCGAGCAGGCTCGCTCCCACAAGGGATCAGCGTCGTTCACAAAATAACATCTCAATACCGGCCCCTGTAGGAGCGAGGCTTGCCCGCGAAGGGTCCCTCAAGAACACCACAAAAACCCGACCATCACTGACATCGATATTCACCATCGCCGCGAATGCCTTCCGCTCATGAACCGTCAGCGTAGGATCAACTTCAACCCGACACACAACCCCGAACCGGAGGGGCAAATCATGTTGATCCATCTGCTGACCTGCCTGGCCCTGACAGCCTTCACGCTGACCGTTTTTTCGTGGTACGTCCTGACCGAGGAGCGCACATCATGATCCACACCGTCACCCTCGCCGTGAGCTTTCCGGTGTTCGGCAACAACTACTACTCGCAGCAGGCCGTCTCGCGCAAAGTGCTGTCGCTGGTGTTCGACAAGAACTTCGAAGCGCTGCTGATGCCCGCCGCCGGCAACCACTTCAGCAACGAAGTGGTCGGCCTCAACGATCAATTCCGCTTTTTGAATGATGTGCTGGCCGAACATCTGCTGGATGCCGAGCTGGCCCAACACACCTCGCGGTCGTTCAGTTTTTGAGACTGACCGTCACTGGCTATTGCGCACAAACCTCACGAACACACCCGCGTAACCAGCGATGCACCGGATCGGCGTCCAGGCGCGGATGCCAGAGCATCGCGACGGTGAATTCCGGCAAGGCAACCGGCAGCGAAAAACTGTGCATGCCCGCCCGCAGGTTTTCGGTGTGGCGTTCAGGAACGGCAGCGATCAAATCGGTGGCTCGGGCAAGCGCCAACGCGGTCGAGAAACCGGCAACGATGGTCACGACCTGCCGTTCCAGTTGCAGCGCCGCCAGCGCTTCATCGACAGGCCCCTTGTCGAGCCCGCGCCTTGAGACGCTGATGTGACCGCCCGCCGCATAACGTTCCGGAGTGATCTCGCCCTGGCTCAACGGGTGCCCCGTGCGCACTACGCCGATGAATCGGTCACGAAACAAACCCTGGGTCCTTAACTCAGGCCCGGCAGCCTTCCCCACCACACCGGTTTCCAGATCAACGGTCCCGTCCCGCAGCGACGTACTGTCCTTGTCAGGTTTGTGCATGAAGCGCAGCAGCACGCCCGGCGCTTGCTCGGCGACGCGGGCGATGAGCGGCGCGCCAAAGGTCTCCACAAAGCCCTCGCTGGTACGCAACGTGAACGTGCGGGCCAATTGTTTCAGGTCCGGCTGTTGCGCCGGGCGCAGCACCGCTTCGGCGTCCTGCACCAACTGGCTGACCCGCTCGCGCAATTCCAGCGCCCGAGGCGTGGCGACCAGTCCGCGCCCGGCCCGGACCAGCAACGGGTCACCGGTGGTTTCGCGCAACCGCGCCAACGCCCGGCTCATCGCCGATGGGCTCAGGCGCAAGCGTTTGGCGGCACGCGCCACGCTGCCTTCTGCGAGCAGTACATCAAGGGTGATCAGCAAATTGAAATCGGGAGTCGACATGCGTTGCCCCATGGCCGGGTGAGATGGCGTTTTACGCACGAGTAGAGTGCAACCCGTGCGCCTTCCGCCATGTTAGGCGCCAGCGTAGATTTCTGATAGCTCCACTTCGGGAGTGGCCAGATCCAGAGGGACAGCATGAAGCCGACTATCGCCATCGTGAACAACGCAACACAGACACCCGCCGTGCGCTGGGCGCTGGTCAGCCTTTCGCTGTCGATGCTGCTGTCGTCACTCGGCACCAGCGTCGCCAACGTCGGTTTGCCGACGCTGGCCCAGGTGTTCGGTGCAACCTTTCAGGACGTGCAATGGGTCGTCATCGCGTATCTGCTGGCGATCACCACGCTGATCGTCAGCGTCGGAAGGCTCGGTGACCTGATTGGCCGCCGCCGGTTGCTGTTGGGCGGCATTGGCGTGTTCACCCTCGCCTCGACGCTGTGCGCGTGGGCACCGACATTGGGCATGTTGATTGGCGCCCGAGCCCTGCAAGGGCTCGGCGCGGCGATCATGATGGCGCTGACCATGGCCTTCGTCGGTGAGACCGTGGCGAAAGCCAAAACCGGCAGCGCCATGGGGTTGCTCGGGACGATGTCGGCGATTGGCACCGCGCTGGGGCCATCGCTGGGCGGCCTGTTGATCAGTGGGTTCGGTTGGCAGGCGATGTTCCTGGTCACCGTGCCATTGGGCCTGATGACGCTGCTGCTTGCGCATCGCTATCTGCCGGCGGATCGGCAGCAGGCAACCACCGGGAGCGTCCGTTTCGACGCGTGGGGCACGCTGGTATTGGCGCTGACGCTGGCGGCGTATGCGCTGGCCATGACGCTGGGCCGTGGCCATTTCGGGCTGCTTAATATCGGTTTGCTGTTGGCGGCGGGGTTCGGCGTGGGGCTCTTCGTTTTGGTTGAAATGAAAGTCGCCTCGCCGCTGATACGGCTGGTGATGTTTCGCAACCCGGTGCTGAGCGCGAGCCTGGCCATGAGCACGCTGGTCGCGACGGTGATGATGGCAACGCTGGTGGTCGGGCCGTTTTATCTGGCCCACGGCCTGGGGCTGAAGGCGGTTGTGGTGGGCATAGTGCTCGCGGTCGGGCCCTGTGTCGCGGCCCTGACAGGTGTGCCCGCCGGCCGGATCGCCGACCGATTCGGCGCCCAACGGATGACTGTCGCCGGGCTGCTCGCCATGGCCGTCGGGTGCCTGGTGTTATCGGTGTTGCCGCTGACAGTTGGCATTGGCGGGTACGTTGCGCCGATGGTGGTGATCACGCTCGGCTATGCCGTGTTCCAGACGGCCAACAACACCACGGTTATGAGCGATGTGCAGCCCGATCAGCGCGGCGTTGTCTCGGGCATGCTCAATCTGTCGCGAAATCTGGGATTGATCACTGGCGCCTCGGTATTGGGCGCTGTATTCGCCCTCGCCTCGCAGGCGGCCGACATCACCCTGACGCCACCCGAAGCCGTGGCCCACGGCATGCGGGTCACCTTCGCGGTAGCGTTGGGGCTGATCGTTGTTGCGCTCGGCGTCGTGCTAGCCCGCCGAACACTGAAACCTTTGTAGGAGCCGGCTTGCTGGCGATGGCGGCGTATCAATCGCCATTGATGTTGGCTGACACACCGCTATCGCCGGCAAGCCGACTCCTACAAGTGCGTGAGTGTTCCGGGAATGTTCGGTTGACATAAATCCTGTAGGAGCCGGCTTGCCGGCGATGGCGGCGTATCAATCGCCATTGATGTTGGCTGACACACCGCTATCGCCGGCAAGCCGACTCCTACAAGTGCGCGTATGGACGGGGAATGTTCGGTTGACGTAAATCCTGTAGGAGCCGGCTTGCTGGCGATGGCGGCTTATCAATCACTATTGATGTTGGCTGACACACCGCTATCGCCGGCAAGCCGGCTCCTACAGAGGATTTGCGTGCCTTTGGCTTACTGTTTGATCACAACCAGCGGTTCGCCTTTCTTGACGATGTACGTCGCCAGTTCGGAGCCGGTTTGGGTTCCGATGTTCTTCGCAACGTGCGCAACGCCGGCCGGGATGTACAGCGAATCACCGGCTTTCAACGTCACCGGTGGCTGCCCTTCCAGTTGATACTCGAACGTGCCGTCGATGACATAAGCCACCTCCACGCCTGGATGGGAGTGGTTGGGCGACGAGATGCCCGGATCGATATCAACCCGTACCTGGATCACTTCACGACCGTCGACATCGAGGTCTTTTTTCAGGAGATCGGTGCGATGAATCCCTGCCTGCCAGCTTTTTGCAGGGGCCTTCACTTCCTCGGCCTGAGACATCCCGGAGAACGCCGCGAGTGCGGCAGTGGTGACAACAGCGACGCCAAGCATTCTGGCGGTGTGACGAGCGTTGATACGGAACATGGCATTTCTCCGGGTGATACCGTTGTGGTGCCCCATTAAGCGGCCGTCGTGTATCGGGGACGTGTCGCGGATGCCATGGTTTTGTAAGCCAAGATAGCTGCGGCCCCGAGGGATACACGGGGATACAAACCGGCCGACTCATTTGGAGGTGTTGAGCACCACCGCCGCCCGGATCAGCGCCTTCAATGCTTTTTCATCAAGCGTCTCGCCTTCATGAACATCAATCGCCCGGCGGGTATTGCCTTCCAGGCTGGCGTTGAAGAGATGGGCAGGATCGTCCAGCGCGGCGCCTTTGGCGAAGGTCATTTTCACCGCCGTTTTATACGTCTCGCCCGTGCAGATGATCCCGGCATGCGACCACACCGGCACGCCCCTCCACTTCCACTCCTCGACCACGTCGGGGTCTGCCTGTTGGATGATCGCCCTGACGCGCGCGAGCGTCTCGCCCCGCCAGTCATTCAATTCCCTGATTCGTGCGTCGATCAGCGCAGAGGCCGATTCGCCCCCGCTGCTTTCCTTCGTCATGGTGCTCGCCCTCGACTGATGGTGGTCGCTTGAGTATTGCCGACTCGGGGATTCTCTCCAGCAATCAGGTGACCGGCTGGTCGCACAAAGTTGCGAGAGGCGCATTCGCGGCCTATGGTCCAAACGATGCATTGCTGGCGACTGGCGTGCGATGGCTCGCCGCCGGTTGCTGTCCTTCCCGTGCGAATTTTCGCAAAGAGGTGACAACATGCCGAACGACTCCCGCCCTGCCGTGCTTGAACTGATCGGCAATACGCCGCTGGTGCGCGTCAGCCGCTTTGACACGGGCCCGTGCACCCTGTTTCTGAAGCTCGAATCACAGAACCCCGGCGGCTCGATCAAGGACCGCATCGGCCTGGCGATGATCGACGAAGCCGAGCGCGACGGCCGGCTGAAATCTGGCGGCACCATCGTCGAGGCCACCGCCGGCAACACCGGCCTCGGCTTGGCCCTGGTCGGCCGCGCCAAGGGCTATCGGGTGGTGCTGGTGGTGCCGGACAAGATGTCCACCGAGAAAGTCTTGCACCTCAAGGCCATGGGCGCCGAGGTGCACATCACCCGCTCCGACGTCGGCAAGGGCCATCCCGATTATTACCAGGACGTCGCGGCACGGCTGGCGCTGGAAATTCCCGACGCATTCTTCGCCGATCAGTTCAACAACCCGGCCAACCCGCTCGCCCATGAGTGCAGCACCGCACCGGAGATCTGGGCGCAAACCCAGCATGACGTGGATGCGATTGTCGTCGGCGTCGGCTCGGCCGGCACGCTGACCGGGCTGACCCGTTTCTTCAAGCGCGTACAGCCCAATCTGGAAATGGTGCTGGCCGACCCCATCGGTTCGGTGATGGCCGAATACAGCCGCAGCGGCACCATGCAGACGCCCGGCTCGTGGGCGGTGGAAGGCATCGGCGAAGACTTCATCCCCTCGATTGCCGACCTGTCCAGCGTGCGCCACGCCTATTCGATCAGCGACGAGGAAAGCTTCGATCACGCCCGCCAACTGCTGCGCGCCGAAGGCATCCTTGGCGGTTCTTCGACCGGCACCCTGCTGGCGGCGGCGCTGCGTTACTGCCGCGAGCAAACCACGCCCAAACGCGTGGTCAGCTTCGTCTGCGACACCGGCACCCGCTACCTGTCGAAGGTCTACAACGACCAGTGGATGAATGATCAGGGCTTGCTCAAGCGCAAACCTTATGGCGACCTGCGCGATGTGATCGCACGGCGTTTCGAGGATGGCCGGGTGATCAGCGTCGGCCCGGACGACACACTGCTGACGGCGTTCCAGCGCATGCGCCTGGCGGATGTGTCGCAACTGCCGGTGCTGGCGGACGGTAAGCAACTGGTCGGCGTGATTGACGAATCCGACATTCTGCTGGGCATGCAGGAAGATCCTTCACACTTCCGCTTGACCGTGGCCAGCGCAATGACCGACAAAGTAGAAACCCTGCCGCCCAGCGCCAGCCTGGAAAAGCTGCAGGCAGAACTCGATCGCGGGCTGGTCGCGATCATCGCCGACGCCTCGGGCTTCCATGGCCTGATTACTCGCGTCGACCTGCTCAATCATTTGCGGAGATCCCTTGCATGAGTCAACACGATGAAAACGCCGCGGCACGCGCCTTTGCCACTCGGGTGATCCACGCCGGGCAAACGCCGGACCCGACCACCGGCGCATTGATGCCACCGATTTATGCCAACTCCACCTATTTGCAACAAAGCCCCGGCGTGCACAAAGGTTTCGATTACGGGCGCTCGCACAACCCGACGCGCTTCGCCCTGGAACGCTGCGTCGCCGATCTGGAAAGCGGCACCCAGGCCTTCGCGTTCGCCTCCGGGCTGGCGGCGATTTCCACGGTGCTGGAACTGCTCGACGCCGGTTCGCACATCGTGTCCGGCAATGACCTGTACGGCGGGACGTTCCGACTGTTCGACAAAGTGCGTAAACGCAGCGCCGGGCATCGTTTCAGCTTCGTCGACCTGACGGACCTCGGGGCGTTCGAAGCGTCGTTGCAGGACGACACCAAAATGGTCTGGGTCGAGACGCCGAGCAATCCGTTGCTGAGCCTGACCGACCTCGCCGCCGTCGCACGTATCTGCCGCGACCGCGACATCATCTGCGTCGCCGACAACACCTTTGCCAGCCCATGGATCCAGCGCCCGCTGGAGCTGGGTTTCGACATCGTGCTGCACTCGACCACCAAATACCTGAACGGCCACTCCGACGTGATCGGCGGCATCGCCGTGGTCGGGCAGAACCCGGAACTGGCGCAACGCCTGGGTTTCCTGCAGAACTCGGTGGGCGCAATCGCCGGCCCGTTCGACGCGTTTCTGACCCTGCGCGGCGTGAAAACCCTGGCGCTGCGCATGGAGCGTCACTGCAGCAACGCGCTTGAGTTGGCGCAATGGCTGGAGCTTCAGCCGCAAGTGGCGCGCGTCTACTACCCGGGCCTGCCGTCGCACCCGCAGCATGAATTGGCGAAGCGGCAGATGCGCGGTTTCGGCGGGATGATTTCTGTCGATCTGAAGAGTGATCTGGCGGGTGCCACGCGTTTCCTTGAGAGCGTACGGATATTCGCCCTGGCCGAGAGTCTGGGCGGCGTGGAAAGCCTGATCGAGCACCCGGCGATCATGACCCACGCCACCATCCCCGCAGAAACCCGCGCACAGCTGGGCATCGGCGACGGGCTGGTGCGGTTGTCCGTGGGGGTTGAGGATGTCGAGGATCTGCGTGCCGACCTGGCGCAGGCGCTGACGCGGATCTGAACAAAACGGGGGTTCGATGGCATGACACCGAACCTGTAGGAGCCGGCTTGCTGGCGATTGCGGTGTATCAATCACCATTGATGTTGGCTGACACGCCGCTATCGCCAGCAAGCCGGCTCCTACAGGGAAATGCGTAAGGCCGGCCGATTGCGCTCCGCCTTGGGTGTTATTCGCCGGACTTGATGCTCGTCCAGACCCGCGTGCGCACCCGCTCAAGCTTTTGCGGCAGCGGTTGCACCACATACAGGGTTTTCAACGCTTCGCTGGTCGGCGTCAGGTTCGGGTTGCCGGTGATCTCTTTGTTGATCAGCGCAAGCGAGTCCTTGTTGGCGTTGGGGTAGCCGAGGAAATCACTGATCGGCGCGATGACTTTCGGGTCCAGCAAGGTATTGAGAAACTCGTGGGCTTCCTCCACGTTCTTCGCGCTTTTTGGAATCGCAAAGGTATCAAACCAGATCGGCGCGCCCTCCTTCGGCAAGCGCCAATCGACCACTACTCCGTTGCCCGCTTCCTTGGCGCGATTGCCAAACTGGTAGAAGCTGCCGGAGTAGCCGATGGCAACGCAGATATCGCCATTGGCGATGTCGGTCATGTACTTGGCGGAGTTGAAGTAGGTGACGTAAGGGCGAATCTTCAGCATCAGCGCCTTGGCTTTTTCGTAGTCGTCCGGGTTCTGGCTGTTCGGGTCCAGCCCCAGATAGTGCAGCGCCAGCGGCAGGATTTCCGAAGGTGAGTCGAGCATGGCGACGCCACAGGATTTCAGCTTCTGCATGTTCTGCGGGTTGAACACCAGATCCCAACTGTCCACCGGCGCATTCTCGCCCAGCGCGGCCTTGACCTTGGCCGGGTTGAAACCGATCAGCACGGTGCCGTACATGTAGGGCACGCCGTACTGGTTGCCCGGATCGTTCTTGTCCAGCAATGCGAGCAGTGCCGGGTCCTGATGTTTCCAGTTCGGCAGCTTGGACTTGTCGAGTTTCTGGAATACACCGGCCTTGATCTGGGTTTCGATGAACTGGTTCGACGGCACCACCAGGTCGTAGCCCGAGTTACCGGTCAGCAGCTTGGCTTCCAGCGATTCGTTGGTGTCGAAGGTGTCCCAGGTCACTTTGATTCCGCTTTTCTGGGCGAAGTCCTTGGGCACGGACGGCAGGATGTAGTCCGCCCAGTTGTACACCCGCAATTCCCGCTGTTCGGCGTGCACGGCACTGGCCAACAGCGTCAGCCCACAAACAGTGGCGCCCAGTATGCGTTTCATCATGACCATGAATGAATTCCCCAAATGTGTCGCTCGTTGGTTTTTATGTTCTGTACACGGCAGGCCTTAAAAATTGCCCAGGGCAAGGAAAACAGGATTTCAGTTGTGGATTCGCAAGCGTGCTGAAACAGCAATGCTGCTTCGATTCTTGCTGACGAACGAGTGAGTTCATAGTGCGAGGTCGGCCAAAAGGAGATCGAAATGGCCAATATCGGTGTCCCGGTGGATCCGGTGGCGGAAGACGCCCTGATCACCCTGTTGTACGCAATCCCTGTAGGAGCCGGCTTGCTGGCGATAGCGGTGTGTCAGTCACCCATGATGTTGCCTGGCCACCCGCTATCGCC
>NZ_JAGYFX010000125.1:0-15876 GCF_019946615.1 Pseudomonas sp. BF-R-01 | reverse complement strand
CTTCATCACGCAATTCCCGACGCAGGATCTTGCCAACGTTGGTCGTCGGCAGCGCATCGCGGAACTCGACGGCTTTCGGCACTTTGTAGCCGGTGACGTTCGCACGCATGTGCTCCATCACTTGCTCTTTGGTGAGGGTCACGCCCGGTTTGGCGACGATGAAAATCTTGATCGCCTCGCCCGACTTCTCGTCCGGCACGCCGATGGCCGCGCATTGCAGCACGCCCGGCAGGGTCGCGAGCACGTCTTCGAGCTCATTCGGGTACACGTTGAAACCGGACACCAGGATCATGTCTTTCTTGCGATCGACAATGCGCATGTAGCCGTCTGGCTGGATCAGCGCGATGTCACCGGTCTTCAACCAGCCTTCGCTGTCGAGCATTTCGTCGGTGGCTTCCTGACGCTGCCAGTAGCCCTTCATCACCTGCGGACCTTTCACGCACAGTTCGCCGATTTCGCCCAACGGCTGTTCAACGCCGGCATCGTCGATGACTTTGCACAGGGTCGACGGCACCGGAATGCCGATAGTGCCGATCTGGATATTCTGGATCGGGTTCACGGTGGCCACCGGGCTGGTTTCGGTCATGCCGTAACCTTCGCAGATGGCGCAACCGGTGACCGCTTTCCAGCGTTCGGCAGCGGCCAGTTGCAGGGCCATACCGCCCGACAGGGTGACTTTCAGTGCCGAGAAATCCAGCTTGCGGAAGCCTTCGTTGTTGCACAGGGCCACGAACAGCGTGTTCAGGCCGACGAAGCCGCTGAACTTCCACTTCGACAGTTCCTTGACCATCGCCGTCAGGTCGCGCGGGTTACTGATCAGGATGTTGTGGTTGCCGATCAGCATCATCGCCATGCAATGAAAGGTGAAGGCATAGATGTGGTACAGCGGCAGCGGCGTGATCAGGATCTCGCAACCTTCATTCAGGTTGGAACCCATCAGCGCCTTGCACTGCAACATGTTGGCGACGAGGTTGCGATGGGTCAGCATTGCGCCCTTGGCCACGCCGGTGGTGCCGCCGGTGTATTGCAGCACCGCCACGTCGCTGCTGGCCGGGTTGGCTTCAGCCACTGGCTGGCCATGGCCCTTGCTCAACACGTCGTTGAACTTGATGGCTTTGGGCAAGTGATACGCCGGGACCATCTTCTTCACGTACTTGATGACGCTGTTGATCAGCAGGCGCTTGAGCGGCGGCAGCAGGTCGGCGACTTCGGTGACGATGACGTGCTTGACGCCGGTTTTCGGCACGACGGCCTCGGCCAGATGCGCCATGTTGGCCAGGCAGACCAGGGCTTTGGCGCCGGAGTCGTTGAACTGGTGTTCCATTTCCCGCGCGGTGTACAGCGGGTTGGTGTTGACCACGATCAGCCCGGCGCGAATGGCACCGAACACAGCGACCGGGTACTGCAAGACGTTGGGCAGCTGCACGGCGATTCGATCGCCCGGCTGCAAGTCGGTATGCTGTTGCAGGTAAGCGGCAAAGGCACCGGACAATTCGTACAGTTCACCGTAGGTGATTGTCTTGCCCAGGTTACTGAATGCCGGCTTGTCGGCGAAGCGTTGGCAGGACTGTTTCAACACTGCCTGAATATTCGGATACTCGTCCGGATTGATGTCGGCAGCAATCCCGGCAGGGTACTTATCCTTCCAGAAGTCTTCGATCATGGAAGCCCACTCCTCAGCAACGCGAATTCAAATACCGCATTTGATGCGATTATTATTGGTGTTTGATTATTGGTGAGTCTGGGCTTTTTACAGAGGCCGAGAGGTCACAAAGCGCGCCGAGAGTAGCAGCTTTGCCAAGGGCCGACTAGAGCCAAAAGCGGCCTCTACAGTCACATTAGTGACTCAAGAATGATAAGCGGTCATTTTAGAGCAAAAAACCTATATGTCGCTGAAAGCCCCGAAAATCGGGGCCTCCGCCTTAAAAGCTTCGCGGGCAAGCCTCGCTCCTACAGGTTTTGTGTCGTTCATTACCTTATGAACAACACTGACCTTGTAGGAGCGAGGCTTGCCCGCGAACTGTGCGAAGCGCGGCCATTTATCGGTTACGCGATATCCCGCAACTCCCGCCGCAGAATCTTGCCCACCGGCGTCATCGGCAACGACTCACGCAACACGATGTGCTTGGGCACTTTGTACGCGGTGAAGTTTTCCTTGCAGTAAGCCTTCAACTCTTCAAGGCTGACCCCCGATTCACGCGCCACCACAAACAACTTCACCGCCTCGCCCGAACGTTCGTCCGGCACACCGATGACGGCGCAGTTGGCGACTTTCGGGTGAGCCATCACCACGTCTTCGATTTCGTTCGGGTACACGTTGAAACCCGAGACGATGATCATGTCTTTCTTGCGATCGACGATGCGCACAAAACCGTCCGGGTCGATCACCGCGATGTCGCCGGACTTGAACCAGCCTTCGGCATCCAGCACTTCAGCGGTGGCTTCGGGTTTCTGCCAGTAGCCCTTCATGATCTGCGGGCCCTTGATGCACAGTTCGCCGCGCTCGCCCAACGGTTGCTCGACGCCTTCATCGTTGATGACTTTCAACGTGGTGCCCGGCACCGGCAGGCCGACCGTGCCGATCCGCGATTTGTCGCCGTACGGGTTGGTGCAGGCCACCGGCGAGGTTTCGGTCAGGCCGTAACCTTCGGTGATGCGGCAACCGGTCAGTTGCTCCCAGCGCTCGGCGGTGGCCTTGACCAGCGCGGTGCCGCCGGAGTTGGTGAGCTTGAGGCTGGAGAAATCCAGCGTCTTGAAGTCCGGGTGGTCCATCAACGCGACGAACAGCGTGTTGAGCCCCAGCAACGCCGAGAACCGCCAGTTTTTCAGCTCCTTGATGAAGCCCTTGATGTCTCGTGGGTTAGTGATCAGCACGTTGTGGTTGCCGGTCACCATCATGCACATGCAATTCGCCGTGAATGCATAGATGTGGTACAGCGGCAGCGGCGCGATCATCACCTCCTGCCCTTCGCGCAACAATGGCTGACCGTCAGCGCCGAACTGGCCGAGGCAGGCGCGCGCCTGCTGCATGTTCGCCACCAGGTTGCCGTGGGTCAGCATCGCGCCCTTGGCCAGCCCGGTGGTGCCGCCGGTGTATTGCAGCACGGCGATATCGTTGAGGCCGGCGTTCAACGGCTTGATGCCCAGCCCCCGGCCCAGACGCAGCGCGCTCCTGAAGGAGATCGCCTGCGGCAAGGCGTAGTCCGGGACCATTTTCTTGACCTTGCTGACCAGCGTATTGACCAGCCAGCCCTTGGCGGCAGGCATCAGGTCGCCCATTTTCGCTTCGATCAGGTACTGGATGTCGGTGTCGGCCAGCACTTCCTGGACCTTCTGCCCGAATACGTTCAGGTAAACCAGTGCCCGGGCACCGGAATCCTTGAACTGATGACGCATTTCCCGCGCGGTGTACAGCGGGTTGGTGTTGACCACGATCAGCCCGGCGCGCAACGCACCGAACACGGCAATCGGGTAATGCAGGACGTTGGGCATCTGCACCGCGATGCGATCGCCGGGCTCCAGGTCGGTGTGGGCTTGCAGGTAACCGGCGAACGCGGCGCTGTAGCGTTCCAGTTCGGCGTAGGTCAGGGTGACGCCCATGTTGCTGAAGGCCGGGCGGTCAGCAAATTTTTTGCAGGAACGCTCGAACACCTCGATCACCGACTTGTAAGCCCCTTGTTCGATGTCCAGGGGTACGCCGGCCGGGCGTTTGTCATTCCAGAAATCAGGTTGCATTGTTCTTGTCCTCTTTACCTGAACCTATCCGGGGCCGCTTTTGTGTCACCTTTGAAAAAGCGGAGCTTCACGGACACTAGCAGCTATGGCGAATCAGGCAAATATGCCAACAACCGTCATTGACCGTGTGAATCTCGGTGCCGTGGTGCGGCCTGATCAGACGGCAAGCGCAGGATGCGCTATACAATGGGCCGAGCCCATGCAAAGGAATCGCCATGATCCACGACACCTTCTGGCTGACCGCGAGTGACCGCAGCCGCCTCTTCGTCAACCAGTGGCTGCCCGCAGCGCCGTTGAAAGCGGTGATCCTGCTGGCCCACGGCATGGCCGAACACAGCGGTCGCTATGCGCGCCTGGCAGAAAAGTGCTGCGCACAGGACTACGGTGTGTACGCGCCGGACCTGCGTGGACATGGCAAAACTGCCGAAAACGGGACACTCGGTCATTTCGCCGACGACGATGGCTGGTGCAAGGTGGTCGGCGACCTCGCCAGCCTCAATCAGCACATTGGCCAGCATCATCCCGGCGTGCCGATCGTGCTGCTCGGCCACAGCATGGGCAGCTACATCGCCCAGGCTTATCTGCTGCATCACAGCGCCAGCCTGCACGGCGCGGTGCTCAGCGGTTCGAATTTCCAGCCCGTGGCGCTTTATCGTGCGGCGCGGCAGATTGCCCGCCTGGAACGACTGCGCCAAGGGCCGAAGGGCCGCAGCGCGCTGATCGAATGGCTGTCGTTCGGCTCGTTCAACAAGGCCTTCAAACCGGCCCGCACCCGGTTCGACTGGCTCAGCCGCGACCCGGCGGAGGTCGATCTGTACGCCAACGACCCGCTCTGCGGCTTTCGCTGCACCAACCAACTGTGGATCGATTTGCTCGGCGGCTTGCAGCAAATCAGCAAAGCGTCCAATCTCGCTCAGATCGATCCGGGCCTGCCGTTGCTGGTGATAGGCGGTGAATGTGATCCGGTGAGCGAAGGCAAGCGTCTGAAAGATCTGGCCGATGCGCTACGCGCCGCTGGCAGCCAGAGCCTGCAACTGACGATTTACCCGCAGGCACGGCACGAACTGTTCAACGAGAGCAACCGCGATGAGGTGACGGCCGATGTGCTGGGCTGGATCGCACAAGCCCTGAGCCACCGCCGCCCGCCCCGATCCGAATAGTTTTTTTGTGGTTTTTTTATTTGTCACAGGAATTGAAACAGATGACCCAGGTTACCAACACCCCGTACGAAGCCCTCGAAGTCGGCCAGACCGCCAGCTACAGCAAGACGGTCGAAGAGCGTGACATTCAGCTGTTCGCCGCCATGTCGGGTGACCACAACCCGGTGCATCTGGACGCCGAATTCGCCGCCGGCACCATGTTCAAGGAACGCATCGCGCACGGCATGTTCAGTGGCGCGTTGATCAGCGCTGCAGTTGCCTGCGAGTTGCCTGGGCCGGGGACTATTTATATCGGTCAGCAGATGAGCTTTCAGAAGCCGGTGAAGCTTGGCGACACGCTGACGGTTCGCCTGGAGATTCTGGAGAAGTTGCCGAAATTCCGTGTGCGCATTGCCACCCGTGTGTTCAACCAGCGCGATGAGTTGGTGGTGGATGGCGAGGCGGAGATTCTGGCGCCGCGTAAGCAGCAGACCGTGACGTTGACTAGTCTGCCGGCGATCAGCATCGGCTGAGTACGGCGCTCAACTGTAGGAGCCGGCTTGCTGGCGATGCGTACGCCTCGGTATCTCAGGGAAACCGCGTTGATCCCATCGCCAGCAAGCCGGCTCCTACAGTGGCTGCGATCTTTTGATCTTATGGTCCTTCCTGCACCTGCACACTCGCCGTCATCCCCGAACTCAAATTGATCCCCTCGGGCACCTTGTCCAGTTTGATTCGCACCGGAATCCGCTGCGCCAGTCTCACCCAGTTGAATGTCGGTTCCACCTCCGCCAACAACTGCCCATCCGGCGTGGTGTTGCGATCGGTAATCCCGCGACTGATGCTTTCCACCTGCCCTTCCAGCGCCTCTCCCGCGCTCATCAACCAGACCTTCACCGGATCGCCGACGCGAATCCGCGGCAGTTTGGTTTCTTCGAAATACGCCTGCACATAAAACGTTGAATCATCGATCAACGCCATCACCGGTTGCCCGGCATTCACGTAATTGCCTTGGGCCAGGCGCAGGTTGGTGATGTGGCCGCTGCGCGGCGCGTGGACCTGACTGCGGGCGAGGTTGAGTTCGGCGACCTTGGCTTCGGCCTGGGCTTCACGCAGTTCGCCACGAGCGATGCCGGCGTTGATTTGCGCATTCTCGCGCAGCTCGGCACTGATCGCTTGCGGGCCGAGGCTGGCGCGACGGCTGGCTTCGCGCTCGCGCAGGTTGAGTTGCTGCTGACGGGTCTGCACCACCGCTTGCGCCTTCTCCAGCGCCGCTTCGAAACGGTCGCGGTCAATGCTCAACAACAGATCGCCGGCCTTCACCGGCTGGTTGTCGAAGGCCTTGAGTTCACGCACCCAGCCCGACACATCCGGGGCGATGACCACCACGTCGGCACGAATCCGCGCGTCCCGGGTCCACGGCGTGAGCATGTAGTACTGCCACAAATGGAAACCGGCAAAAATCGCCACCGCCACCAGGCACAGGGTTACCGCGACACGCACGGGTGTACGCATGTTCAACTCCTTATAAAGGTCCGAGGACGACGGTGATCAGGGTCAATACACAGACGTACAAGGCGCAATCGAATAACGCTTCGTGCCAGATCCAGCGACCGGCCGGGGTCAGGCGCAGCAGCAGGCGCAAGCCCCCGGTGACCAGCAGCGCCAGCACCACATAAATCAGAAACGGACTGAGCAGCACGCCGCCCACCGACCATTCACGCAAGCCCATGGCTTTGCTCCTGTTGACGGCACCAGGCGCGCCAGCTGTTCTGCAATTGCAGCACCGCGCCCTGGGCCAGTTTCACCGGGTCGCTGGGTGGCAACGCGTACAAGGTTTTCAGGAATTCTTCGCTGGGTTGTTCCAGCGCATCCGCGCAGTGGCCGGCCGGGCCTTGTTCGAGGATGTTTTCCAGTTGTTCGAGATAACGCCGCTGCGCGGCATTGACCGGTGCCTGCGCCGCCGCCAGGCTCAAGCGCAAATGCAGCAGCTCGTCGCCAATGTCGAGACCGAGCAAGCCGTCGTCCCAGCGGCTGCGCGCCGGTTCCGGCAGCTCCGGGTAGTGCCGCGCCAGTTGCAGCAAGCGGTCGGCCATGCGTCCGCCGAACCAGCTTTCGGCACCGCGCAGGTTGCGCCGGGTCAGGCGTACCAGGTCGTCGAGGGTCGCCGCCAGCAAACGCCGTCCGTGCCACGTCGGGTTACGCAGGATCAGCAAGTGGAAGGCCAGCACCGCCGCCCCGACGCCCACCACCATGGCTTGAGCGCTGTTGAAAAACGTCGCGACATCAAACTTCATCGCGTTGAGCGGTGACACCAGCACGATGAAATGCAGACAGAACGACGTGGCCGTGGCGCCGATCTGCGGCCTGGCCATGCCCAGCGCACCGAAAAACAACGGCACGCCCATGCCCATGCAGAGCAGCGCAAAACCACTCCATTGCGGCAGCAGAATCTGCCCGACAAAAAACGCCGCCGGGATCGCCAGAAAAATCCCGCGCATGAAACTCATGCCAATTTGCGCGCCGTTTTCGCGACTGGCGAACAGGCTGCACACCACACACGTCAGCACCAATGCGCCCGACGCGGCGGGCCATGCAGTGGCCAGCCAGAAACACGACACCACCAGAAACGCCAAGGCACTGCGCGCGCCGAACACCAGCGCCAACGACAGGTCGCGATGCGGTGTCAGGGTGCGCGGCGGGTCGACCGCTTCCTTGCCCTCCTCCACCGCCGTCAATGCCGCGCTCGCCGCCATCGCGGTATCCATCAGCAGGGTGAAACGGACCAGGCAGTAACTCTGCGCAGAGCTGATCTGCGGGTCATGGCTGGCGTCGAGCAAGCGCGGGCGCAAGGTTTGCAGCATTGCGGTGTCCGGGCTGGCGAGCGCTTGCTGAACCTCGTTCATCCACGGCATCAATTGCTCGGCTTCCTGCGGTTCAAGCTGCTTCCACTGCCGGCGCACCGAGCGTGCGATGCGCAGCAACATCAACAGTTTCTGGCTCAATCCGCTGATGGCCCGCGCACGTTGCCGGCCCAGCCCGCCTTCGAACCAGGCATGTTCGCGCTGGGCATCCACCGCGACGATGCGGCCGAGGATTTCCAGCAGTCCTTTGCGCGCCTGACCGTCGCCGGCCAGGGTTGCGCGTGCGGCGTTCATCCCACTCTGCCACGCCGTTCGCGCCTGGTCCGCCAGTTGCCGTTCGACCCGCATCGGCCATAGCAGCGCGCTGGCGGCGGTGGCGCAGAGAATGCCCAGACAGATTTCCGTGCAGCGCGCCACGGCTTGGTCAAACACCGTCAGCGGGTGGCTGATGGCGGGTAATGCGATGATCGCCACCGTGTAACCGGCCAGCACAAACGAATAGGACCAGGCACTGCGCAGCAGCGTCGAACTCGCCGTACACAACCCGAGCCACAACGCCAATGCCAGCAAAAACAGCCACGGCGTCTGGGCGAACAGGCCCATGAACACCACCGACATGAACGTCCCGATCAGCGTCCCCAGCAGCCGCGCCAAACCCTTTTGCACCACCATCCCGGACAACGGTTGAGCGACGATGAACGCTGTCATCAACGCCCAGGCCGGTTGCTCCAGGCCCCAGCGCAATGCCAGCCACAATGCCAGGCCGCCACCGAGTAACGTCTTGATCGCGAACTGCAAGGCGCGGCGGTCAGGCGCGAATAAAGCCTGCAAAGTGATAGGCACGTAAAGCACTCTTGAAAGGACGATTTAACGATAGTCGGGTTCATCGAAGTGACCGGTAAATCAAATTATTAGCTGGCTATCTATCAGGCGTCCAGCGCTAAAACCCAGGCACAAAAAAACGCCAGGCTGGCTGGCGTTTTTGACAGGCTTTACGCGCTTACGAGCGTGCGCGAGCCTGGTTGCGCAGGGCTTTCACCTGATCGTGATTGCGTTGCACACCGTGATACTGACGTTCAACCAGGTCACGAATGCCCACCAGGTTGTGCTTGTTGATTTTCTCGATGGCTTCCCGGTAAGCCTTCAGTGCATGGTCTTCACCGCGTTCGGCTTCGTTCAGAACGGCTTCTTCATCCTTGCCGGTGAATACTGATTTCACGTCGACCCAGCGGCGGTGCAGGTCACCACTGACGCTGGTGGAAGTTTCCGGATCGCCGCCCATCGAACGTACCGCAGCCTGCAGTTCGGAAGCCGCAGTGGCGCAGTCGGTCGAGCGAGTGATGAACAGGGTTTTCAGTTCTGGATGCTTGATGTCTTCAGCGCAGGTCTTGAACCCTTCCTGACCGTCTTTGCTGGTTTCAATCAGGTCGTTGAGTACAGAGATCGCTTCTTTATTAATGTCGGTCATTTTTCAATTCCTTGCGGGTTGATGAAAGATGCAATAGGTATTGCACCCTGCATGCCAGCCTTGAACTGATAATTTATTTGTTAATTTTCAACAACTTAGTTTTAAAGAGAAAATCTGTATCCGTTTTTTTTGCATGATCTGTCAATTGGCCTGCATGCAGAATGCCTGTATTTTCCAAGGTTGTTGAATCAAGACGATCGATTGATGAACCCTGAAAAACTCGAACTGCTGATTACCCGCGAAATGCCCTTCGGCAAATACAAGGGCCGCATCATTGCCGACCTGCCCGGCCCCTACCTGAACTGGTTTGCCCGGGAAGGTTTCCCCCATGGCGAACTGGGCGGGCTGCTGGCCCTGATGCAGGAAATCGATCACAACGGCTTGTCGGAACTGCTTGAACCGCTGCGCGCCAAACACGGCAAACCCGCCCCTCGCCACTGAGCCGTCCCCATGCCCGATAACACCCGCCGTGCCCGTGATGAAATGTTCTGGCAAACCTTTGCCGACCGCTATGCCGTCGAACCCGGCCCGATCAACCTCGAGAACGGTTACTTCGGCCGCATGTCGCGCACGGTGATCGAGGAATACCAGCGCAACATCGAACTCATCAACCGCGGCAACTCGGTGCATGTGCGCCAGCGTTTCGAACAGGGTGAAAACCTCGCGATCGTGAAACGTCTCGCCGACCTGATGGGCGTAACAACCGAATCCGTCGCCTTCACCCGCAACGCCTCGGACGGTTTGCAATCGCTGATCCGCAATTACAATCGCCTGCAACCCGGTGATCAGGTGCTGATCTGCGACCTGGAATACGACACGGTCAAAGGCGCCATGCGTTGGCTGGCCCGGCATCGCGGCGTGGAAGTGATCGAGATCGAACACGCCCACCCCGCCAGTTTCGACAGCCTGCTGGCGACTTACCGCGACGCCTTCGTGCGTTACCCAAAGCTCAAATTGATGGCCCTGACTCACGTCACTCACCGCACCGGCCTGGTGATGCCGGTGCAGGCGATTGCGGCCGCCGCCAGGGAACACGGGATCGACGTGATCCTCGACGGCGCCCATGCGCTCGGCCAGATCGAGTTCAGCCTCGATGACCTCGGCATCGCGTTCGCCGGTTTCAACCTGCACAAGTGGATCGGTGCGCCGCTGACCCTGGGCTTCATCTACATCGCCCCGGAGCGCCTTGCCGACATCGACCCGGACATGGGCGAGATGCATTTCCCGATCACCGACATTCGCGCCCGCACGCCGTACAGCACACCCAACATCCCGGCGTTGCTGACCCTGCCGCTGGTGTTCGAAGAACATCGGGCGATGGGCGGTTCCGCCGCCAAGGGCGCCCGGCTCAATTACCTGCGCAACCGCTGGGTCAGCGCCGTACGTGACTTGCCGGGCATCGACGTCATGACCCCGGACGATCCGCGACTGTATTGCGGCATCACGTCGATGCGCTTTACCCGGCATGCCGACCAACAAGCGATGGCCGGGCGGCTGCTCAAGGACTTCAACCTGTTTACCGTGGTGCGCAGCGGCGCAGCGAGTGGCCCGTGCATCCGCATCACGCCGGGGCTGACCACCACTGCAGCAGACATGGATGCGCTGAGCGAGGCACTGAACGAGCTGCGCTGACATCACACGGTGTACTTGTCGAAGTCCTCCGGCTTGAGCTGTGATGAAATCGCGAACGTGTCGATGCCAATGGTCATCTGCCCGAAAAAACCGTCTTCTTTCGAATCTCGACCGAGGGTGTGAACGTTCAGGGTCGAGGCTTCGCCGCCCATGCTGGTGTAGAAATAGTCTTCGTCGTTGGTCAGCGCGGTGACGGTTCGGCCGCTGTATTCCCTGGCATTGAGCACCGAGCGCGAGGCCACTTCGGGGAAGTACAGTTGGCCGACCCAGGCAACGTGGCGCTCTTCGAGATAGTTGTTGCCGGCGGTCACTCGAATCGCGACGTGTATGTGCAGCGCGCGACCGGCATAGAACCCAGGATAGATCGTGGTGAAACGCACGATGCCCTTCTGGTCGGTGAATTGCCCGCCGCGCAGATACGTTTCGTCGTCGGTACGCGGGATCGCGCCGATATCGCCGACATCGACTTCCTTGTCCGGGTTGACTTTGCTCCACCCCGAATAGGCACCGCGGGCATTGCAATGCCAGATATCGACGATGGCCCCGTTGACGGGCTCACGGGTCATTGCATCGATGATCGTCAATCGCAGCACCAGCGGAATACCGTCCAGGCCTTCGCTGATGTTTCGTCTGATCAGTTTCGGGTTGCGAAAATACGGACCGGCGATCTGTTCGGGTGACAGCAGGTAAGCCGGTTGTGCGGATGTCACTGAGGTGTTGTCGTCCATGACGTTCTCTCTTCCATAAGATGAACGCAGGTTAACGCGGGACCGGCGGCGAGATGCGGTAACTATGTATCGCATGATGTCCTTGTAGGAGCAAAGCTTGCTTGCGAAGGCGTCAGTACAGTCAGCATCGGATGTGACTGGACTGACGCCTTCGCAAGCAAGCTTTGCTCCTACGGGGGCTTTCTTTGGGCAAAAAAAAACGGTGCACCGACCAAGCGCACCGTAAAGCCGTAGAACACACAACGAAGTGTTGGGTAAAAGCAGGTCAGTCCAGCAGCGCCAGGGCCTCGGCGGTGCATTCCTGAATGCGGGCCCAGTCGCCGTTCTTGATCCACTCCGGATCAAGCATCCAGCTACCGCCCACGCACATCACGTTTTTCAACGCCATGTAGCTCTTGATATTGGCCGGGCCGACGCCGCCAGTCGGGCAGAATTTCACTTCGCCGAACGGGCCGCCCAAGGCTTTGATTGCCGCAACGCCGCCGCTGACTTCCGCCGGGAACAGCTTGAAGCGGCGATAGCCCAGACCGTAGCCTTCCATGATGCCCGAGGCGTTGCTGATCCCTGGCAGCAGTGGAATCGGGCTGGCGACACTGGCTTCGAGCAGGTCACGGGTGATGCCCGGCGTCACGATGAATTGCGAACCGGCGGCTTCGGCAGCGGCCAGCATCTGGCGATCGAGCACGGTACCGGCACCGGTCACCAGTTCCGGACGCTGCTCGCGCAGGATCTGGATGGCCTTGAGGCCGAACTGCGAACGCAGGGTCACTTCCAGGGCTGTAAGACCACCGGCGGCCAGGGCGTCGGCCAATGGCAGCACGTCCTGTTCGCGAGCGATGGTGATCACCGGCAGAATCCGCGCCTTGGCGCAGAGGCTGTCGATCAGGGCAACTTTGTCCGCCATGGAAACGGTCGGGGATGGGGTTGTCATAGCGGCTGTTCCTTGGCTCATGGGCACCAGTAAATCTCTAACGTGGGTTGCAGAAACGCGCGGATCGGCATTTCGGCGACATCGTCACCGGCCAGCGCGAAACTCAGGGTGGTCAGCTTGGACTGACCGGAAATCGACAGAATCTTGTGTTTGGCCGAGGCCAGCAGCGCACGACTCATGGTCAGGCGCTGATGCGGCACGGTTGGCGCCAGCATCGGGTAGCAACGACGCTTGCCGTCGGTTTTCAAGGCATCGGCCAGGTTCGGGCTGTTCGGGAACAGCGACGCGGTGTGGCCGTCGTCGCCCATGCCCAGCACCAACACGTCAATCGTCGGCAGCTCGGCGAGCAGGCGATCAGCCTGTTCGGCCGCTTGCTCCAGGTTCGCGGTGGCGCTGTACAGGCTCAGGAACTGAGCCTTGGCCGCCGGGCCTTGCAACAGGTAACGCTTGAGCAGACCGGCATTGCTGTCGGCATGTTCAACCGGCACCCAGCGCTCGTCCGCCAGGCTGACCACCACGTTCGACCAGTCCAGCGTCTGCTTGGCCAGGTGCTGGAAAAACGCCACCGGACTGCGCCCGCCGGACACCACCAGCGTGGCCGTGCCTCGAGCATCGATCGCCTCGCTCAGTTGCCTGGCCACCTGCAGTGCCAGGCCTTCGGCCAGCAACACCGGGCTTTTGAACGCATGGGCGCTGACGCCCTGCGGCAATTGCAAATTAGATATCGCCATACCACGACCTCCCGTCCCGCGTGATCAGAGCAATGGAGCTCATCGGTCCCCAGGACCCGGCCGCGTACGGCTTGGGCGCATCACCGGATTTTTTCCACCCGGCGATCAACTGGTCACACCACTTCCACGCGGCTTCGATTTCATCTTTACGGACAAACAGGTTCTGATTGCCACGCATCACTTCCAGCAACAACCGCTCGTAGGCATCGGGGATCCGTGCGCTGCGCCAGGTGTCGGAAAAATTCAGCTGCAACGGACCGCTGCGCAGCTGCATGCCCTTGTCCAGACCTTGTTCTTTGGTCATCACACGCAAGGAAATGCCTTCGTCCGGTTGCAGGCGGATAATCAGCTTGTTGCTGATCTGCAGGCGCTGCTCCGGGGCGAAGATGTAGTGCGACGGTTCCTTGAAGTGGATGACGATCTGCGACAGCTTTTGCGGCATGCGCTTGCCGGTACGCAGGTAGAACGGCACGCCAGCCCAACGCCAGTTGCGGATGTCGGCACGCAGGGCGACGAAGGTTTCGGTGTCGCTCTGGGTGTTGGAATTCGGTTCTTCCAGGTAGCCAGGAACTGATTTGCCTTCGCTGTAACCAGCGATGTACTGGCCGCGCACCACTTGCGTGGTCAGGCCTTCCGGACTGATCGGCGCCAGCGCCTTGAGCACTTTGACTTTCTCGTCACGGATGCTGTCGGCGGACAGGTCGGCCGGCGGGTCCATGGCAATCAGGCAGAGCAGTTGCAGCAGGTGATTCTGGATCATGTCCCGCAGCTGACCGGCCTTGTCGAAGTAGCCCCAGCGGCCTTCGATCCCGACCTTCTCGGCCACGGTGATTTCCACGTGGGAAATGTAATTCTGGTTCCACTGGGTTTCGAACAGGCTGTTGGCGAAACGCAGGGCGATGAGGTTTTGAACGGTCTCTTTGCCCAGGTAGTGGTCGATGCGGTAGGTGCGGTTCTCCGGGAAGAACTGCGCCACGGCGTCGTTGACCTTGCGCGAGGATTCGAGGTCCGAACCGATCGGCTTTTCCAGCACTACGCGGGTGTTCTCGGCCAGACCGACCTTCGCCAGGTTCTCGCAGATCGCGCCATAAACGGCGGCCGGCGTGGCGAAATAGGCAATCACCCGCTGGGCGCTGCCGGCCAGTTCGGCCAGGGCGAGGTAATCGTCAGCCTTGAGGAAATCGACGTGCAGGTAGCTCAAACGAGACAGGAAGCGCTCGACCACCGCCTCGTCCAGCTCTTTGGCCCCGACGTAGCGACGCAGCTCGGACGCGATGAACGCCAGATGCTCCTGTTCGCTACCGGGCTCACGGGCCAGCGCGATGATGCGCGTGTCCTCATGCAGCAGGCCTGCGCCATCGAGTTGATAGAGGGCAGGAAACAGCTTGCGCAGGGCCAGATCGCCAAGCGCGCCGAACAAGGCAAAGGTGCACGGTTCAACCGTAATCGAAGGCATGATGTTTGTTCTTTTATCAAGTTAAGCTACAAATACCTTTTTTCAAGGCATCGCTCAAGAGAAAATGTAGTAATAACCACAACATTTTCGCAAAATACAGATTCCGAGTGGTGGTCGGTTGGTGCCATCAGTAGGATAGGCCACCGCTTGGGGCCCTATCAAAGGCCCAATTTGCATAGCAACACCCTTATTTGCATCGCAGTGCACTCGTGTAGGTGCACCAAGGAAATCATATGGACCGCGTGCGAAATTTACTGGAACAGATCCAGAATCGCCTTGAAGACCTGAACAAGGCTGAACGCAAAGTCGCCGAAGTGATCCTGCTCAACCCACAGCAGGCCACCCGGTTCAGCATCGCCGCCCTCGCCCAGGCCTCCAAGGTCAGCGAGCCGACGGTCAACCGTTTCTGCCGTTCGTTCGGCGTCAGCGGCTACCCGGAACTCAAGCTTCAGCTCGCCCAGAGCCTGGCCAGTGGCGCGGCGTATGTCAGCCGTGCGGTCGAGGCCGACGACAATCCGGAAGCCTATACCAAGAAGATTTTCGGCAGCGCCATCGCGTCGCTGGACAGTGCCTTGCAGGCGCTGGACCCGAACCTGATCAGCCGCGCCGTCGACTTGCTGATCCAGGCCCGGCAGATCCACTTCTTCGGCCTCGGCGCCTCAGCCCCGGTGGCGCTGGATGCGCAGCACAAATTCTTCCGCTTCAACCTGGCCGTCACCGCCCATGCGGACGTGCTGATGCAGCGCATGATTGCCTCGGTGGCCCACACGGGCGAGTTGTTCGTGATCATTTCCTACACCGGCCGCACCCGCGAGCTGGTGGAAGTGGCGCGTATCGCCCGGGAAAACGGTGCATCGGTGCTCGGCTTGACCGCCGAAGGTTCGCCGCTGGCCAAGGCCAGTACCTTGAGCCTGAACATTCCACTGCCGGAAGACACCGACATCTACATGCCGATGACTTCGCGGATCATTCAGCTCACCGTGCTGGACGTGCTGGCGACCGGCATGACGTTGCGCCGTGGCGTGGATTTCCAGCCGCATTTGCGCAAGATCAAAGAGAGTTTGAATGCGAGCCGGTATCCGATTGGGGATGAGTTTAATTAATCAGGTTTGAGTAGTTTGTCGGCTGATAGTCCGTCTTCGCGGGCAAGCCTCGCTCCTACAGGTTCAGGGTGACCTGTAGGAGCGAGGCT
>NZ_JAGYFX010000124.1:0-15907 GCF_019946615.1 Pseudomonas sp. BF-R-01 | reverse complement strand
GATGGGGCCCTCACTGACGCCATCGCCGGCAAGCCGGCTCCTACAAAGGCAGAACCCCAACACATTTGAGATTAAGAAGACCAGCATGCGCACATTGACGATTGAACCGCTGACCAAAGAAGCCTTCGCCCCTTTCGGTGACGTGATCGAAACCGACGGCAGCGATCACTTCATGATCAACAACGGTTCGACCATGCGCTTTCATAAACTGGCGACGGTTGAAACCGCCACGCCAGAAGACAAGGCGATCATCAGCATTTTCCGCGCCGACGCGCAGGACATGCCGCTGACCGTCAGCATGCTGGAGCGTCACCCGCTGGGCAGCCAGGCTTTCATTCCGCTGCTCGGCAACCCCTTTCTGATCGTGGTCGCGCCACTTGGCGATGAACCTGTATCAGGCTTGGTCCGCGCCTTCGTCACCAACGGCAGGCAGGGCATTAATTACCATCGCGGCGTCTGGCACCACCCGGTGCTGACGATCGAAAAGCGGGATGACTTCCTGGTGGTTGATCGCAGTGGCACAGGCAATAACTGCGATGAGCATTTTTTCAAAGAGGATGAGCGTTTGATCCTCGCCCCCCACCAATAAGAGAAGGTCTGATCACTCGACAACAGAGTGACAGGCGAGAGGTAAAGACTGTGGAAGCACATCTGTTGGAATGGCTGAACCTGAGCGTGCGCTGGGTTCACATGATTACTGGCGTGGCCTGGATCGGTGCGTCGTTCTATTTCGTCTGGCTGGAAAACAACCTCAATCGGGTCAACCCGAAAAGTGGTCTGGCCGGCGATTTGTGGGCGATCCACGGCGGCGGTATCTATCACCTGGAAAAATACAAACTGGCTCCACCGACCATGCCGGACAACCTGCACTGGTTCAAATGGGAAGCCTACTTCACCTGGATGTCGGGGATCGCGCTGCTGTGCGTGGTGTTCTACTCCAACCCGACGCTGTACTTGCTGGCACCGGGCAGTAGCCTGACCGGCCCTGAAGGTGTTGCCCTGGGCATCGCTTCTTTGTTCGTTGGCTGGTTCGTCTACTCCTTCCTCTGCGACTCGGCCCTGGGCAAACGCCCTGCCCTGCTCGGCTTCATCCTGTTCGTGCTGATCATCGGCGCCGCTTACGGCTTCAGCAAAGTGTTCAGCGGTCGTGGTGCGTACCTGCACGTCGGCGCGATCATCGGCACCATCATGGTCGGCAACGTGTTCCGCATTATCATGCCGGCGCAGCGCGCACTGGTAGCGGCGATTGCCGAGAACCGCACGCCCGATCCGGCACTGCCGGCCAAAGGCCTGCTGCGTTCGCGTCACAACAACTACTTCACCTTGCCGGTGCTGTTCATCATGATCAGCAACCACTTCCCGAGCACTTATGGCAGCCAGTACAACTGGCTGATCCTGGCCGGGATCGCGGTGCTGGCGGTGTTGGTGCGTCACTATTTCAACACCCGTCATGACAGCCACAAGTTTGCCTGGACCCTGCCCGTCGCAGCCGTGGGCATGATCTGCCTGGCTTACGTGACGGGCCCGGCGCAGATGCCAAGCGCACCTGAAGTGGCCAAGGCACCTGGCACCATCGAGTACCAGCCGCTGCCGGAAACCGCCCTCGGCGGTGGCGCCAAACCTGCCACACCGAAACCGGCTGAAGCACCGGTCCAGGCGGCAAACGCCGGCCCGGGTTTCGACAAGGTACACAGCGTGATCCAGGAACGTTGCGCGGTATGCCACTCGGCCAAGCCGACCAGCCCGTTGTTCAGCGCAGCACCGGCCGGCGTGATGTTCGATACCCCCGAGCAGATCCGCCAGAACGCGGCGCGCATCCAGGCTCAAGCCGTCACCAGCCAGATCATGCCACTGGGCAACATCACCCAGATGACCCAGCAGGAACGTGACCTGATCGGCGCGTGGATTGTTCAGGGAGCTCCGACCAACTAACCGTTGAAAAGCTTCGCGGGCAAGCCTCGCTCCTACAGGTTTTGCGTCGTTCACAAATGATGCAAATCGCCCCAGAACCTGTAGGAGCGAGGCTTGCCCGCGAATGGCCGCAACGCGGTCTTCCCTGATGCACAAAATCACAAGAATAAAAAAGATCCGAGGTGTTGCATGTCCGAGCTATCCCAAGCGCGCATCCCCGACGCACCCGCCATTCAGCGTTTGCCCCTTTTGCAACTGATCCTGGTCGGTCTGCAACATGTTTTGCTGATGTACGGCGGAGCCATCGCGGTGCCGCTGATCATCGGACAGGCCGCTGGCCTGAGTCGTGAAGAAATCGCCTTCCTGATCAACGCCGACCTGCTGGTGGCCGGCATCGCCACCATCGTCCAGTCGCTGGGCATCGGCCCGATGGGCATTCGCATGCCAGTGATGATGGGCGCCAGCTTCGCCGCCGTCGGCAGCATGGTCGCCATGGCCGGCATGCCCGGTATCGGTCTGCAAGGAATCTTCGGCGCGACCATCGCCGCCGGGTTCTTCGGCATGCTCATCGCACCGTTCATGTCCAAAGTCGTTCGGTTCTTCCCGCCGCTGGTGACCGGCACAGTCATCACCTCGATCGGTTTGTCGTTGTTCCCCGTCGCCGTCAATTGGGCGGGCGGTGGTGCCGGCGCCGCTCAATTCGGTTCACCGATTTACCTGGCCATCGCCGCGCTGGTGCTGGCCACCATTCTGTTGGTCCATCGTTTCATGCGCGGTTTCTGGGTCAACATTTCCGTGCTGATCGGCATGTGCCTCGGTTACGTGATCTGCGGGTTGATCGGCATGGTCGACCTCAGCGGCATGGCCCAGACGCCTTGGCTGCAATTCGTCACCCCGCTGCACTTCGGCATGCCGAAGTTTGAACTCGCGCCGATTCTGTCGATGTGCCTGGTGGTGGTGATCATCTTCGTCGAGTCCACCGGGATGTTCCTCGCGCTGGGCAAAATCACCGGCCAGGAAGTCTGCCCACGGATGTTGCGTCGCGGCTTGCTGTGCGATGCCGGCGCGTCGTTCTTCGCCGGTTTCTTCAACACCTTCACCCACTCCTCTTTCGCGCAGAACATCGGCCTGGTGCAGATGACCGGCGTGCGCTGCCGTTCGGTGACCATCGTTGCCGGCGGGTTGCTGGTGGTGTTGAGCCTGCTGCCGAAAGCCGCGTTCCTGGTCGCCTCGATTCCACCCGCCGTGCTCGGCGGTGCGGCGATTGCGATGTTCGGCATGGTCGCCGCCACCGGGATCAAGATTCTCCAGGAAGCTGACATCGGTGACCGTCGCAACCAATTGCTGGTGGCGGTGAGCATCGGCATGGGCCTGATTCCGGTGGTACGTCCGGAGTTCTTCGCCCACCTGCCGTTGTGGATGAGCCCGATCACCCACAGCGGCATCGCCATGGCGACGTTAAGTGCCTTGGCGCTGAACCTGCTGTTCAACATCCTCGGCGGCAAGGAACGCGCCACGATCAACGACTGCCACGCCCACTCGCACTAAGACAGAACGCAAACCCTGTAGGAGCCGGCTTGCTGGCGAAGCGGTGGGTCAGACGACATCAATGTTGGATGTTCTGACCTCATCGCCAGCAAGCCGGCTCCTACAGGGGTGGGACACCTGCGCCTTGAAAATAAAAACAAGAGGGAGCAACAGATGATTCGGACACAGACAAACCTGCTGTTAGGCAGCGGTCTTCTGGCTGCCAGCCAAGCCATGGCCGGCGATTTACTGCTGTGGCAGACCAACAGCCTGAGCTATCTGTACGGCAAGGATTTCGCGATCAACCCGTCGATTCAGCAGACGATCACCTTCGAACACGCCGACCGCTGGAAGTACGGCGACAACTTCCTGTTCGTCGACAGCACCTACTACAACGGCGAGAAAGACCGGAACAAAGGCGTTCACGCCTATTACGGCGAATTCAGCCCACGCCTCTCCTTCGGCAAAATCCTCGACCGCCGCTTCGAATTCGGCCCGATCAAGGACGTGTTGCTGGCCATGACCTACGAGAATGGCGAAGACGACACCGAAGCCTACCTGATCGGCCCCGGCTTCGACCTTGCAGTACCGGGCTTCAACTTTTTCACCTTGAATTTCTACTATCGCCAGACCGAAGGCTCGCGCCCCGGCGATGATGTCTGGCAGATCACACCGGCCTGGTCCTACACCGTCCCGCTGGGCAATTCGAACCTGTTGATCGACGGCTACCTCGACTGGGTCGTGGACAACGACCAGAACTCGCGCGGCACCTATCACGCCAACCTGCATTTCAACCCGCAGATCAAATACGACCTGGGCAAGGCCTTGGGCTGGCGGGAGAAACAGGTGTATGTCGGCGTCGAGTACAGCTACTGGAAAGACAAGTACGGCGTGGAAAACAACGCCCGCCTCGACACCAATGAAAACACCACCAGCCTGCTGGTGAAGGTGCACTTTTAAGATGACCCGCAACAGTGCCCAAAACCTGTCGTCGGTGCGCTGTTGCGGGGCACTTGAGACCCGGCCCTGGAGTCAGTATTCTCCGCGGCCGCCTGAATCCGCTTTAAAAAAAAGCCCGGATTTAATTCCTGACCAGAAAGCCAACTTATCCCGGCCCTGGACGGTATCAAGGCATTCCAACCCCCCTCTCAATCGACGGCTCTTGAGCCGCCGAACGGGAGTTTTTTTGCTTTTCGAAAGCCTTGGCGCAGCTCTTGCTAACACCACTGAAGCTGACCGATTGGATGATTTTTTACCGCTACGGAAAAAGGCGCCACACCAGAGCGCCGACCTTAAAAAAACAACGTGAAACACCTACTTTTTGGGAGCAACCGAATGAAACGTACGTGCACTAGCCTGATGCTGGCGGGATCCTTGCTGGCCGGGGGCCAGGCCATGGCCGGCGACTTGCTGCAATGGCAGAACAACAGCCTGACCTACCTGTATGGCAAGGACTTCCAGGTCAACCCGCGCATTCAGCAGACCGTGACCTTCGAACACGCCGATGGCTGGAAATATGGGGATAACTTCTTCTTCGTCGACAAGATCTTCTACAACGGCGAAAAGGATTTCAACGTCGGCCCGAACACCTATTACGGTGAGTTCAGCCCACGCATTTCCCTGGGCAAAGTCCTCGACCAGAAAGTCGAATTCGGCCCGGTCAAAGATGTGTTGCTGGCCATGACGTACGAGTTTGGTGAAGGCGATACCGAGTCCTACCTGATCGGCCCGGGTTTCGACCTGGCGATTCCAGGCTTCGACTACTTCCAGCTGAACTTCTACCAGCGTCATACCGAAGGCAGCCGTGCGGGCGACAACGTCTGGCAGATCACCCCGGTCTGGTCCTACACCATCCCGGTCGGCGATTCGAGCATCCTGATCGATGGTTTCATGGACTGGGTAGTCGACAACGACTCCAACTCCAAAGGCGACTACCACGCCAACCTGCACTTCAACCCGCAGGTTAAATATGACCTGGGTAAAGCGCTGAATTTTGGCGAGAAACAGTTGTATGTGGGTGTGGAGTATGACTATTGGTCGGACAAGTACGGGATTAAGGATAGCCAGTACTTCAAGACTGATCAGAGCACGACGAGCTTCCTGGTGAAGTTCCACTTCTGATCCAGCGGCGTCTGTGAGGACGCCTTCGCGGGCAAGCCATGCTCCTACAGGTTTTGTGCCGTTCGCCCATTATGTGAACGACACAAAACCTGTAGGAGCATGGCTTGCCCGCGAAGGTCGCGCCGCCGATCTCAAGCCGGAATCACCGGCTGTTCCAACCCAAGAAACCGACACAATTCATCCTGCTTGGCCAACGCATCGCGCCGCCCCAGATCTATCAACTCGCTGCAATACCCCGCCTCGAACAGCAGGTAACTCAACACCCCCGCCCCGCTGGTCTTGGTCGCCCCCGGACCGCGCAGAAACAGACGCAGCGCTGCCGGCAACTCCTGGCGATGTCGCGCAGCAATCTCATCAATCGGCTGGCTCGGCGAAATCACCAGCACCTCCACCGGCGCTACGCCGAGCGTGCGGGTCGGCGTGCCGGCGGGCATCAGATGGCTGAACTGATTCAAGCGTTGCAGCAGTTCGATGTCACTTTCCAGGCTGTCAATGAACGTACTGTTGAGCATGTGCCCACCGATCTGCGCGAGCGTCGGCTGCTGTCCGGTGTAGGCCCGTTGCAGCGGTCGTTCCGGGTCGACACCGCGCGGGTTGCCGCTGACGCCCACCACCAGCACGCGGCTGGCACCCAGGTGCAGGGCCGGGCTGATCGGTGCCGATTGGCGCACCGCGCCGTCACCGAAATATTCCTCGCCGATTTTTACCGGGGCGAACAGCAATGGGATGGCGGAGCTGGCGAGCAGGTGCTCGACGGTCAACTGCGCAGGAACGCCGATGCGTCGATGGCGTAACCAGGCGTCGATGGTGCCGCCGCCCTGATAGAAGGTGACTGCCTGACCCGATTCGTAACCGAACGCGGTGACCGCCACGGCCTTCAACTGCTTCTGCGCGATGGCTTCGGCGATGCCGGTCATGTGCAATTTGTCGTTGAGCAACCGGCGCAGCGGCGAGCTGTTGAGCAGGGCCACCGGCACCTGAGCGCCGATGCCGAGCAGACTGTGGCTGACAAACCGGCTGGCCTGACGGATCACGCCCGGCCAGTCGCTGCGCAAAACCAGATGGCTACGGAACCCTTGCCAGAAAGCAGTCAGGCGTTCGATGGCATTGCGAAAGTCCATCGCCCCACTGGCGAGGCTGACCGCATTGATCGCCCCGGCCGAGGTGCCGACGATCACCGGGAACGGATTGTTTGCCCCCACCGGCAGCAATTCGGCAATCGCTGCCAGCACGCCGACCTGATAGGCCGCCCGAGCCCCGCCGCCGGAAAGAATCAACCCTGTAACCGGTTCGCCTGGACTCATGCACAACACTCCATGGTGCTAGTTGGAATTTTCCATTTCCCTGTAGGAGCGAGACCGGCTTGCCGGCAATGGTCGTCAACGATGACGTTGGCTGCCTGACACTCCGCGACGCTCTCGGGTTTTTCGCGAGCAGGCTCGCTCCTACAGGGATTGGGGGTTCAACCGCGTTTTGCGTACAACTTGGGTTCGCCCGGCGGACGACTCTTGAAGCGGCGATGGGCCCAGAGGTATTGCTCCGGGCAGTCGCGCAAGACGCCTTCGATCCATTGGTTGATCCGCAGGCAATCGGCCTCTTCGGTCTCGCCAGGGAAACCTTCGAGCGGCGCATGGATCACCAAGCGATAACCGCTGCCGTCCGCCAGACGCTCTTGCGTGAACGGCACCACCAGCGCCTTGCCCAGCCGCGCAAACTTGCTGGTGGCAGTGACGGTTGCGGCCTGAATCCCGAACAGCGGCACGAAGATGCTTTGCTTGGCGCCGTAGTCCTGATCCGGTGCGTACCAGATCGCCCGGCCGGCCCGCAGCAGTTTGAGCATGCCGCGCACGTCTTCACGCTCCACAGCCAGCGAGTCGAGGTTGTGTCGCTCGCGGCCATTGCGCTGGATGTAATCGAACAGCGGGTTCTTGTGCTCGCGGTACATGCCGTCGATGGTGTGTTGCTGGCCGAGCAGCGCCGCGCCGATTTCCAGCGTGGTGAAATGCACGGCCATCAGAATCACGCCCTTGCCTTCGCGCTGGGCCTTTTTCAGGTGCTCCAGCCCTTCGACATGCGCCAACCTGGCCAGGCGCTCCCGCGACCACCACCAGCTCATGGCCATTTCAAAGAATGCGATGCCGGTGGAGGCAAAGTTTTCCTTGAGCAGGCGCTTGCGCTCGGCAGCGGATTTTTCCGGGAAGCACAGCTCCAGGTTGCGCTTGGCAATGCGCCGTCGGTCGCCCGCCGCGCGATACATCAATGCACCGAGGGCACGACCAATAAACAGCAGCGCCGGGTATGGCAACTGAACGATCAGCCACAACAGCCCCAAGCCGCACCACAGCGGCCAGAAACGCGGCATCAGAAATGTTTTTTGAAAACGCGGGCGATCCATTAAAGGTTCCGGAAAGACAATGGCCGCGCATTCTACATCGTTCGACCCGGCTTGCGGCTCGCGAGCGTTCTCGTTATAAGTCTCGGCACTTTTAGTGACAAGCCGTTGTATGCCGACCATGAGCCAAATCGAACCGCAAGACCAGGATCCCGTGTTCCAGTTGAAGGGCAGCATGCTCGCCATTACCGTGCTGGAGCTGGCCCGCAACGACCTCGAAAGCCTTGATCGGCAATTGGCCGCCAAGGTCGCCCAGGCGCCCGGCTTCTTCAGCAACGCGCCGCTGGTACTGGCGCTGGACAAGCTTCCGGCCAGCGAAGGTGCGGTCGATCTGCCAGGCTTGATGCGCGTCTGCCGCCAGCACGGCCTGCGCACCCTGGCGATCCGTGCCAGTCGCATCGAAGACATCGCCGCCGCCATCGCGGTCGACCTGCCGGTGCTGCCGCCGTCCGGCGCCCGCGAGCGTCCGCTGGACCCGCTTGAAGGCACCGTGGCGAAGAAACCGGAAAAACCCGCTGAACCGACGATCAAACCGACGAAAATCATCACCTCGCCGGTACGCGGCGGCCAGCAGATTTATGCCCAGGGTTGCGACCTCGTCGTGATCTCTTCGGTCAGCCCGGGGGCGGAACTTCTCGCCGACGGCAACATCCATGTATACGGACCGATGCGTGGTCGTGTATTGGCCGGGGTCAAAGGCGACACGAAAGCCAGGATTTTCTGTCAGCAAATGAGCGCTGAACTGGTCTCCATCGCAGGCCACTACAAGGTTTCGGAAGATCTGCGTCGCGACCCTTTGTGGGGCGCGGGTGTACAGGTCAGCCTGTCGGGCGATGTGTTGAACATCATTCGGCTTTAACGGATACTGCCGCATTTTCCAAGCATCTCTAAAACGTAGCGAAAACGGCTCAAACGAAGTAGGAAAAAGGCCTAAAGCAGTGTTTACCGGGGGTAAGCGCGGTTCATGACCGGATTCCAGCCAAGCTGTCCGACTGCAGTCGTTTTTCCAGAGATGTTTTTCAGGGGCTAAATGTCCTTTTTCCTTAGGGGTGAAACACCTTGGCCAAGATTCTCGTGGTTACATCCGGCAAGGGTGGTGTGGGTAAGACCACCACCAGTGCTGCTATCGGTACCGGCCTCGCACTGCGCGGTCACAAAACAGTTATCGTCGACTTCGACGTCGGCTTGCGTAACCTCGACCTGATCATGGGTTGCGAGCGTCGCGTCGTGTATGACTTCGTCAACGTGGTTAACGGCGAAGCCAACCTGCAACAGGCCCTGATCAAAGACAAACGCCTGGAAAACCTCTACGTACTGGCCGCCAGTCAGACCCGCGACAAAGACGCGCTGACTGTCGAAGGCGTGGAAAAAGTCCTGATGGCGTTGAAGGAAGACTTCGAATTCGTGGTCTGCGACTCCCCGGCCGGCATCGAGAAAGGTGCTCACCTGGCCATGTACTTCGCCGATGAAGCGATCGTCGTGACCAACCCGGAAGTCTCCTCGGTTCGTGACTCGGACCGCATGCTGGGCCTGCTGGCCAGCAAATCGCGTCGCGCCGAAAACGGCGAAGACCCGATCAAGGAACACTTGCTGTTGACCCGTTACAACCCGCAACGCGTCAGCGATGGCGAGATGCTCGGCGTTGAAGACGTCAAGGAAATTCTCGCTGTGACCCTGCTGGGTGTGATCCCTGAGTCCCAAGCGGTACTCAAGGCGTCCAACTCCGGCGTGCCGGTGATTCTCGACGATCAAAGCGACGCCGGTCAGGCGTACAGCGATGCGGTCGAACGCCTGCTGGGCAAAACCGTGGAGCATCGGTTTCTCGATGTGACGAAGAAAGGATTCTTTGAGCGTCTGTTTGGAGGCCGGTAATGAACATTTTTGACTTCTTTCGTGCTAACAAGAAGCCAAGTACCGCCTCGGTAGCGAAAGAGCGTCTACAGATCATCGTGGCGCATGAACGCGGCCAACGCAGTACGCCGGATTACTTGCCAGCCTTGCAGAAAGAGCTGGTCGAAGTCATCCGCAAGTACGTCAATATCGGGTCCGATGACGTGCATGTCGCCCTGGAAAACCAGGGTAGCTGCTCGATTCTGGAACTCAATATCACCCTGCCGGATCGCTGAGTCGATCCGTCGGGAGCCACGGCGGCTCGATTATTTGGGTGCCCTCGTGTGTAGGAGCCGGCTTGCTGGCGATGCAGGCAACGCGGACTAACTGATTCACCGCGTTGATGCTATCGCCAGCAAGCCGGCTCCTACACGAGGGTACGCAAGTGATCGAGTCGCCGTTGGCGTTTGTTACGAGGCTGTTTAATGCCGCTGTCCAACGTCCACATCATTCATCAGGACGCCGCCGTACTGGTGGTGAATAAACCGACCCTGTTGCTTTCCGTCCCTGGCCGGGCCGATGACAACAAGGATTGCCTGATCACCCGCCTGCAAGAAAACGGCTACCCCGAAGCCCGCATCGTCCATCGCCTGGACTGGGAAACCTCCGGCATCATTCTGCTGGCCCGTGACCCGGACACCCATCGCGAATTGTCTCGGCAATTTCACGACCGTGAAACCGAAAAGGCCTACACCGCACTTTGCTGGGGTCAGCCGGAACTGGACAGCGGCAGCATCGACCTGCCCCTGCGCTACGACCCGCCGACCAAGCCGCGCCATGTGGTGGATTTCGAGTTCGGCAAAAACGCCCTGACATTCTGGCGCGTGCTGGAACGATGCGGCGACTGGTGCCGGGTTGAACTGACGCCAATCACCGGCCGCTCCCATCAGTTGCGCGTGCACATGCTCTCCATCGGCCACCCGCTGCTGGGTGACGGGCTCTATGCCCACGAGCAGGCGCTGGCTGCCTGGCCACGGCTATGCCTGCACGCGAGCATGCTCAGCTTCACTCACCCGCAGACCGGTGAACGCCTGCGTTTCGAGTGCCCCGCTCCGTTTTGAGCAGACTCGCCGAAATGAAAAACGCCCTTCAACTGAAGGGCGTTTTCATTTACTGAAACAAATTACCCGTCGTAAAAATGGCGTTAAATTATTGTCATAAATTTGTAAAGAAACGTAAAATGATGGCACTACGATAGCAGGCAGGATGCCCCGTGCTCAGTTGCAAGACACTTCAGAACGACTACCCAATCACCTTCAACTTTTCCAACACCACCCTGCACCTCAGTGAACAGCCTTGCATCGAAGCACGGCAAGCGCTGGAGCAACTGATTGAAAAGCGCAGCGCTCGCAAGCTCACCCGCGCGAGCGCACCGCTCGCCAGCGGTGACACCCCTCTATTTGCCAAGGTTCAGCCGCTGGATACGTTAAAGGCGAAAGTGCGGGTAACCTTTGGCAAACCACAGCGCAACGGTCGCTTCGACTGGCCGCTGGAAGAACTGATCAATACCCATGAAGCGCAGCGCCGTGGCGTCCGGATGCCACCACTGCAAGGGTTTGGCTACACCAAGGATCTGCTGGGACTGACCCAGGAGTATTTCATTATCACGCGCCTGCTTGACGACCATCTTGACGGCGTACAGTGGCTTAAACGCAACCCCGGCAACGTGGAGGCATTTATCCTGGATGCTTTCGACCTGCTCCACTCCCTTGCCCTGAAGAACATCACTCACATGGATTTCTGGGCCGGCAACATCATGATCCCCGAATCGTCGCAGTCACCGCTCAAAGCCATCGATTTTGAAAACTGCTTCTCCGGCCAGACACCCCATCAAAGCGAAACCCTGGGTTTCCAGCTGGGATTTTTCTATCGCCGGGAAATCTACAAACACATTACTGAAGCCGACTATGATCGGCTGGTTGAAACGTACACAGGACAACTCCCAGGCATCTCGAAGAAAAAGTTCAACCCGGTGTATGTCGCGAGCAAGCATGAATACGTGGGTCGCAAGCAACGCCGTGAAGTGTTCCTCAGCGGACTTCTGATCACAGGCTGACGCGCAAATCAGACCCACCGACAAACGTCGCGCGACGGACGGCATTGTGTCTGCAATGCCATGAGCCAATACGGTAAACTTGCGCCATTGCTGTCTGGAGCTACTTATGCGCGAAGAGTTGAACCAAGGCCTGATCGATTTCCTCAAGGCCTCCCCTACCCCGTTTCATGCCACCGCCAGCCTTGTTCAGCGCCTGGAAGCGGCGGGTTATCAGCGTCTCGACGAACGCGAGCCCTGGACCACCGAAGCTAACGGCCGCTACTACGTCACCCGTAACGACTCTTCGATTGTCGCCGTCAAAATGGGCCGTCACTCTCCCCTGCACGGCGGTATCCGCCTGGTCGGCGCCCATACCGACAGCCCGTGCCTGCGAGTCAAACCCCAGCCGGAACTGCAACGCCAGGGTTTCTGGCAGCTGGGTGTCGAAGTGTATGGCGGCGCGCTGCTGGCTCCGTGGTTCGACCGCGATCTGTCCCTGGCGGGCCGCGTGACCTTCCGCCGCGACGGCAAGGTCGAGAGCCAGCTGATCGACTTCAAGACGCCGATTGCGATCATTCCCAACCTGGCCATTCACCTCAATCGTGAAGCCAACATGGGTTGGGCGATCAACGCCCAGACCGAATTGCCGCCAATCCTCGCGCAGTTCGCCGGTGACGAGCGCGTGGACTTCCGCGCCGTGCTCACCAATCAACTTGCTCTCGAGCATGGCCTGAACGCCGACGTGGTGCTCGACTACGAGTTGAGCTTCTACGATACCCAGAGCGCTGCGGTCATCGGCCTGCATGGCGACTTCATCGCCGGTGCGCGCCTCGACAACCTGCTGTCCTGCTACGCCGGCCTGCAAGCGTTGCTGACGGCTGAAACCGACGAAACCTGCGTACTGGTCGCCAATGACCACGAAGAAGTCGGCTCCTGCTCGGCCTGTGGCGCTGACGGCCCGATGCTGGAACAGACGCTGCGTCGTTTGTTGCCCGAAGGTGATGAATTCGTACGCACCATTCAGAAATCCCTGCTGGTCTCGGCCGACAATGCCCACGGCGTACACCCCAACTACGCCGACAAGCACGACGCCAACCACGGCCCGAAACTCAACGCCGGCCCGGTGATCAAGGTCAACAGCAACCAGCGTTACGCCACCAACAGCGAAACCGCCGGGTTCTTCCGCCATCTGTGCATGGCCGAAGAAGTGCCGGTGCAAAGCTTCGTGGTGCGCAGCGACATGGGCTGCGGCTCGACCATCGGCCCGATCACCGCCAGCCACCTGGGCGTGCGCACCGTGGACATCGGCCTGCCGACATTCGCCATGCACTCGATCCGCGAACTGTGCGGCAGTCATGATCTGGCGCACCTGGTGAAAGTGCTTAGCGCGTTCTACGCCAGCCAGGAATTGCCATAAAACCTGTAGGAGCCGGCTTGCCGGCGATGGCGTCCTTGAAATCGCTATCGCCGGCAAGCCGGCTCCTACACGTGTTAAAACCGCTAGACTTTAAATACCCCCTTCGACAAGGCAGTCGCTCATGATCTCGATGTCTTCATTTCACGCCATGCTGATCCCGATTCTTGCCGGGATGATCCTGCTGGCGATCGGCTTCAACTTCCGCGACAAGAATGCCGGCGTGTTCGCGATGTGGATCGGCATGCTGACCATCCTCGCTACCGTGGTCTTCAAGATCCTCGCCAAACTCAACGAATAAATCCTCGCCCTCGGCTCGCATTGATTTTGGCGGGCTCGTACACTCGGTCGATCTGCTCTTTTCAAGGTTGACCGCCTAGTGTTCGCTCGTCTTTTTGCCCTGCCCAGCCTTTTCCTCGTCTGCCTGATGGCGCTGCTGCCGGTCATGCCGGCCCAGGCCGTCGGTTTACCGAGCTTGCTCAACAGCTCGGCGAAAACCCAGCCCGAGGCGCAAGAACCCCTCGGGCAATCCCTCGACGAAGTCATCAAGTCACTGGAGAACGATCAGCAACGCAGCAAATTGCTGGCCGACTTGAAGAAACTGCGCGACGCCACCAAAAAAGCCCAACCGGCTGCCGAAGAAGGCGTGTTGGGCCTGATTGGCGGCACGCTGGCCAATTTTGAAAAACAATTCTCCGGCGCTGACAGCCCGCTCACACGCTGGTCCGACGAGTTTGATCTGGCCAAGGAAGAACTGGCAGGGTTGGTGTTGCCGGCCAATGAATGGCTGCCGATCATCTTTGGCTTCGCCATGATTCTGATGGTCTGGAGCCTGCTGGCCGCCGCGCTGATCTGGCTCGGTCACCGGGTGCGGATGCGCTTTGGCCTGACCGAAGAATTACCGCAGCACCCCAAGGCCCTCGACATGTTGCGCTTTGCCCTGCGCAAACTCGGGCCTTGGCTGATCGCCCTGGTGATGACCGTCTACATGACCTACGCCCTGCCCTCGTCATTGGGCAAAAGCCTGGCGATGGTGCTGGCCTATGCGCTGGTGGTCGGCACGTGTTTTTCGGCGATCTGCGTGATCGCCTTTTCCTTGCTCGACGGGCCACACCGCCACCGCGCCTTGTACATCCTGCGGCATCAGGCCTTTCGGCCGTTGTGGCTGATCGGCAGTTTTGCCGCGTTCGGCGAAGCCTTGAACGACCCGCGACTGGTCGCCAGCCTCGGCAGCCATTTGGCGCACACCGCCGCCACCATCGCCAACGTGCTGGCTGCGCTGTCTACCGGGTTGTTCATCCTGCGTTTCCGACGCCCCATCGCCCACTTGATCCGCAACCAACCGCTGTCACGGCGCCTGACCCGCCGCGCACTCAGCGACACCATCGAAATTCTCGGCACCTTCTGGTACATGCCAGCGCTAGTGCTGGTGGCGATTTCGCTGTTCGCCACGTTCGTTTCCGCCGGCGACACCAGCACCGCGTTGCGCCAATCGCTGATCTGCACCGTGCTGCTGGTGTTGTGCATGGTCATCAACGGGCTGGTGCGCCGGCACGCACTGAAACCGCAACGTGGCGTGAAGCGCCATGCACTGTATTCCGAACGCCTGAAAAGCTTCTTCTATACCCTCGCCCACTTGCTGGTGTGGCTGGCGTTCATCGAACTTGGCCTGCGGGTCTGGGGCATGTCGCTGATTGCGTTCACCGAAGGCGAAGGCCATGAAGTCAGCGTCAAACTGTTCAGCCTCGGCGGCACACTGATTTTTGCCTGGCTGATCTGGATCCTCAGCGACACGGCGGTGCACCACGCCCTCACCCGCTCGCGTAAAGGCCAGGCCAACGCCCGTGCGCAGACGATGATGCCGCTGATCCGCAACGTGCTGTTCGTGGCGATTTTCATCGTTGCACTGATCGTCGCCCTGGCGAACATGGGCATGAACGTCACACCACTGCTGGCCGGTGCCGGCGTGATCGGCCTGGCCATCGGTTTCGGCGCACAATCGTTGGTCGCGGACCTGATCACCGGGCTGTTCATCATCATCGAGGACTCCCTGGCCATCGACGACTACGTGGATGTCGGCGGCCACCTCGGCACTGTCGAGGGCCTGACCATTCGTACCGTGCGCCTGCGGGACATCGACGGCATCGTCCACACCATCCCGTTCAGTGAAATCAAAAGCATCAAGAACTACTCGCGAGAGTTCGGCTACGCGATCTTTCGCGTGGCGATCCCCTCGAACATGGACATCGATAACGCGATCAAACTGATGCGCGACGTCGGCCAGAAGATGCGCGCCGATCCACTGCAACGACGCAACATCTGGTCGCCGCTGGAGATTCAAGGGGTCGAGAGTTTCGAGTCAGGCAACGCGATTCTGCGGGCCCGCTTCAAGACCGCGCCGATCAAGCAGTGGGAAGTTTCCCGGGCGTTCAACCTGTCCTTGAAACGACACCTGGATGAAGCCGGGCTTGATCTGGCGACACCGCGCATGAGTGTGCAAGTGGTCACGGCGGGCGGCGGGCCCGCAACAGATTAAACCCACCCCCTGTAGGAGCCGGCTTGCCGGCGATGGACGTGAACGATTACGCTTGCTGCCTGAATGAACGCGGTGCCTTTG
>NZ_JAGYFX010000123.1:0-16117 GCF_019946615.1 Pseudomonas sp. BF-R-01 | reverse complement strand
GATTACCGAGGTGCCTGGATCGCCAGCAAGCCGGCTCCTACAGGAATCACCGCTTCTCCGCCCATAAAAAAACCGGCCTCTATGGCCGGTTTTTTTGTGCCTCGAATGCGCCTTACAGGGCAGCAGCATTCTCGGTCAGGTAAGCCGCGACGCCTTCGGTCGAAGCGGTCATGCCTTTGTCGCCTTTTTTCCAGTTGGCAGGGCAAACTTCGCCGTGCTCTTCGTGGAATTGCAGAGCGTCGACCAGACGGACCAGCTCTTCGATGTTACGGCCCAGTGGCAGGTCGTTGATGATCTGCGAACGGACAACGCCTTTGTCGTCGATCAGGAACGCGCCACGGAAAGCCACGCCGCCTTCGGATTCAACATCGTAGGCCTTGGCGATTTCGTGCTTCAGGTCGGCTGCCATGGTGTAGCGAACTTCGCCGATGCCACCATTGTTGACCGGGGTGTTGCGCCACGCGTTGTGGGTGAAGTGCGAGTCGATCGAAACAGCGATCACTTCAACGTTGCGGGCCTTGAAGTCGGACATGCGGTTGTCCAGAGCGATCAGCTCGGATGGGCAAACGAAGGTGAAGTCCAACGGGTAGAAGAACACCAGGCCGTATTTGCCTTTGATGGCCGACGACAGGGTGAAGCTGTCGACGATTTCGCCATTGCCGAGTACGGCTGGTACGGTGAAGTCAGGGGCTTGCTTGCCTACGAGTACGCTCATTGAATATCTCCTGGTGTAAAAACGTGAAGTTCCGGGTTTGCGCCAGCCTGCCACCCTCAGGCGACAGCCCTGTGACACCCACCCGCTTCATAAGGACCGGCCATCATACACTGCGTTTTTGAGCTGTCCTCAACGGATTTTCACCGACAGGCCAAATTCCCGGCGACACGCTTACTGGCAGATTGCCCTAGGAAAACCGTTCGTCAGTCACCCTCGCTTATAACGCAAAGCTTTCAGAAACCACTTTGACAATCATTCTCGTTAACATTAAGATCCATCGCAATTGAGTCATAACCAGCGACGGTTTCAGTTATGTATGTCTGCCTCTGCACTGGCGTCACCGACGGACAAATCCGCGAAGCAATCTATGAAGGTTGCTGCAGCTACAAGGAAGTCCGCCAAGCTACCGGCGTAGCCAGCCAATGTGGCAAATGCGCCTGCCTTGCCAAGGAAGTGGTGCGTGAAACCCTGACCAAATTGCAAACAGCCCAGGCTGCGATTCCTTTCCCTGTAGAATTTACTGCCGCGTAAATACCCTATTCCAAAGAAACGGACTTCATGTCCGCCTATATTTAGCTTTATATTTTAAAGAATTCCATACAAAACAAGGGCTTGCAGCGATGCAGGCCCTTGTCGTTTCTGGTCGTGGTTACTCATGGGTTACGCTGGCACTTCATGCAAACGTACGATATTCGGTTGCCCTCGGTGTTCGGCCTGCCACAAGTCATAGGCTGCCTTCATGGCCAGCCACTGGCGGCCGGTGCTTATACCGGCGAGTTCCAAGCGCAGCGCTAGGTCAGCAGAAATCGCTGCATGACCGTTGAGCACGGTCGATAGGTGGCCACGCGAATAGCGTCCCCGCTTTCGACTTTGCTGACATTTCTCGTTCTCCTTCTCCTTGCTCAAGGGCCGACCAAAGTTGTTTGGCTACTGGGAGCTAAAATTTCCTTTTCCCTCCTGCTTTGATTTTCCGGCCGAGAGCGTTTCCTGCCGAATTGACGCAATCCAATGTCACTGCTACACAAATAGAATGCGACACAAACTCGGGGGAGGGCGCTTTGTTAAATCTCAGCCTAGTAAAAAACGTTTATGCGCTCATCCTGATTAGCGTCACGATATCCGCCTTTGCGCAGATCGCCCTCAAGGCCGGCATGAACTCCCCTTCCGCCCAGAGGGTGATCGCAGAAGGAGGGGCACGAGCATCAGCATTGCTCGATATTGCCCTCAACCCCCTAATATTGCTCGGCCTTTTCCTGTATTTCAGCAGTGCGGCGGTCTGGCTGATGGTGCTATCCAAGGTGCAGGTCAGTTTCGCCTATCCGTTCGTGGCACTGGGCTTTGTGCTAACGGCCGTGCTCGGCCGCCTCGTCTTCAATGACACCTTCTCCGCGGCCAAGGTCATCGGCACATTGCTGATCATGAGCGGGGTTGTCGTGATGGCGAGGGGGGCGTGACGTCATGACGAACATGAACGAAATCGATGACGCGCCGATTCCGCTTTGCGTGGATCTGGATGGCACACTGGTGCGCACCGACATGCTGCTCGAAACATTTCTGTTGCTTGCAAAGACCTCGCCTCTCTCGCTCGCCTCCCTGCCGGGCTGGCTCATGAAGGGCAAGGCGAGCCTCAAGCACCGCATCGCCGAGCGAGTAACGATCGATGCAGCTAGCCTCCCCTATCGCACCGATGTGCTAGTCCTGATCGAAACCGCCCGCGCAGCGCAGCGCCCTATCATTCTTGCCACGGCATCTTGCGCCGGCGTCGCCAATGGTATTACGGACCATCTGGGCCTCTTCGACGAGGTACTGTGCAGCGACGAAGGCACCAATCTTTCCTCCCACGCCAAGGCTAGTATGCTCGTCGAACGCTTTGGCGAACGAGGCTTCGACTATATCGGCAACGACAAAGCGGACTTGCCCGTATTCGCACGGGCGCGCCGGGCGTTTCTGGTTTCCTCACAGGACGGTCTGAGGCAAGCGGCGCGGGATCGCAATCACGACATTGATTTTATAGAGGATCCAAGCGGTGGTTTTCGTGTCTGGTGGAGAGCCCTGCGCATTCAGCAGTGGCTGAAGAATCTCCTTGTCTTCGTCCCCCTGCTAGCGGCGCATCAGGTGACGAATCCGCAACTATTGTTCTGGGCGATCCTTGCCTTCATCTCGTTCAGCCTGTGCGCCTCGTCCGTCTATCTGCTGAATGATCTGCTCGACCTGCCCGCAGATCGCAAGCATCACCGCAAGAAGAACCGGCCTTTTGCCGCTGGGACCTTGTCCGTGAAATCGGGCATCGCCGCCATCCCCTTGCTGCTTGGTTCATCCCTGATACTTGCGCTGCAATTGCCGCCACGCTTTCTCGTTGTGCTCGGTGTCTACTATTTTCTGACCGCTGCCTATTCCTTCCTGCTGAAGAAGCAGGTGATCGTCGATGTGATGATACTGGCCAGCCTTTATTCGATTCGTGTCATAGCGGGCGCCGCCGCGACGGATATCAAACCGTCCTTTTGGTTACTCGCTTTTTCCATGTTCATCTTCCTCAGTCTTGCCCTGGTGAAGCGTTACTCGGAGCTGCGGGATACTGCCTTTTCGGTCAAGTTGTTGCCTGGTCGCGGTTATCGTCCTGAAGATCTGCCGGTGGTGCTGGCGCTTGGCTCATCCAGCGGCATGATCAGCGTTCTGATCCTCGCCATGTACACGCAGGCCGAGATTGTGCCCGTCATGTATCCTTCGCACGAATGGTTGTGGTTTGCGCCTTCGCTCATGCTCTATTGGACTGCACGCCTGTGGATGAAGACTGTGCGAGGCGAGGTGGATGAAGACCCCGTGCTCTTCGCGGCGCGGGACTGGCAGAGCATCGTCGTGGTAGCACTGATGGGCTGCACCTTCTTCATGGCAATAAGTGGTCCTTCCTTATGGTGAACACAACACGGCTACTCGCACAGGCCAGCTTCAAGTCAGGTGTCTTGCCCATTCTGATGCTGACTTTTGCGATCCGGTTGATATGGGGACTATTGGTTCCAGTAAGCCCTGTATCGGACGCGAACATGTATCACAGCTTCGCGCAGGAAATCGCCGCAGGCCGAGGCTATGTCTATCCTGGTGGTGAAGCCACGGCTTACTGGCCTGTTGGCCCGTCCGCCCTTTACGGCGCCTTTTATGCGTTGTTGGGCGTGCATGGCTGGGTAATCATTCTTGTCAACCTGATTCTCAGCTCTATATCGGTAGCTGGAATCTATCAACTCGGCCTTTTGTATTTTGACAGGACGATCGCACGCATCGCGGCGCTGCTATTCGCCTTCTGGCCCGCATGGATCGCCTTCACCACCGTTCCAAACAGCGAATTGCCTCTCATGACGCTGGTGATCTGGGCTTTTGTGGCTCGTGGTACGGGGAAGTTGCCGCACTGGGCTCGCACCGTTCTGTCGACTGCTCTTCTGGTCGCCGCCGCATTCATGCGGCCGACGGTTCTACCGCTTATTGTTTTGCTACCGCTTCTGGATCAGCCCTTCCGTAAACCCGCGCAAACTGTTCTGCACGTCATTCTGGCGCTGGTCGTCGCAGCAATATTGCTGACTCCTTGGGCAGAGCGTAATCGCGCTTTATTTGGCGAGCCGGTACTTATTTCTGCGAATTTCGGTATCAATCTGTGGATGGGCAATAACCCCCAGGCAAATGGGGCCTATATGTCGGTGCCCGAGATAAATCTCAATACAAAAAACGAAGTAGTCCGCGATAACCATTACAAAGGTCTCGCGCTCGACTTCATTCGCGAAAATCCAGGTCTCTATCTTCGGTTATGCCTGAACCGGGTCGCCCACAGCTTTGATCGCGAAAGCATCGGCATAGCATGGAACCAGAACTCGCTAGCTCCTGCATTGCAACCGATTCTCAAGGCTGGCTCTGCCGCCTATTGGTTAGCAATTTTCTCCCTCTCTCTCATTGGCGTCGGAATATTTCTCCGGGAAAATCCTTTGCGTTTTTTCGATCCGCTGGTGGTAACGCCCGCCTTGTTTGCAACCGTGGCTCTGCTGATCGTCGGCCAGGATCGCTATCATATGCCGATGACGCCGTTCATCGCCTTGTTTGCTGCCTTTTTCATCAATCACATCCTGCACCGTCGATCATCTCGATCAGTGCCGGATACTGCTGCTTAGTTATGATTCGTATGTTCATTTAAGTTTCAATAAGTTAGGTTTGACACTCTTAGTTGTGCGGCTCAAACTCTGGTTTATAGACAGCTATTACAGGGCAGGACCCCATCATGAAAGGCGACATTACAGTCATCCAGCATCTCAACAAGATCCTTGCCAATGAGCTGGTCGCGATCAATCAGTATTTTCTGCATGCGCGCATGTATGAAGATTGGGGTCTGAACAAGCTCGGAAAGCACGAATACCACGAGTCCATCGACGAGATGAAACACGCGGACAAGCTGATCAAGCGCATCCTGTTCCTGGAAGGCCTGCCTAACGTGCAGGACCTGGGCAAGCTGCAGATCGGCGAGCACACCCAGGAAATGCTTGAGTGCGACCTGCGCATCGAACGCACTGGCCACGCTGACCTGAAAGTCGCGATCGCTCATTGCGAAACCGTTGGCGACTACGGTAGCCGTGAACTGCTCGAAGATATTCTTGAATCCGAAGAAGAACATATCGACTGGCTGGAAACCCAACTGGGCCTGATCGATAAAATCGGTCTTGAGAACTATCTGCAATCGCAGATGGGCGACGACGAGTAAGTTAGCGCCCGTTAGATTCAAGACAATAAAAAGCCCCGCTCTCTTTTAAGAGGCGGGGCTTTTTTGTGCCTGTGCTGTTGTAGGAGCGAAGCTTGCTCGCGAAAGCGGTGTGTCAGGTACAACGCCTTCGCGGGCAAGTCGGAACGCCGAACCGCTCGCTCCTACAGAAAGCAGGTCAGGCTTCGGTCTTGGCAGCAGCGGCGGCTTCAACAGCCGCTTTGATGGTGCTTTGCAGCGAACCGTCTGCAGCCATCTCGGTCATGATGTCGCTACCGCCGACCAGCTCACCACCGACCCACAGCTGCGGGAAAGTTGGCCAGTTGGCGTATTTTGGCAGGTTGGCGCGGATTTCCGGGTTCTGCAGGATGTCCACGTACGCAAACTTTTCACCACATGCCATCACGGCCTGTGCGGCTTTCGCGGAGAAGCCACACTGCGGGGCATTCGGCGAACCTTTCATGTAAAGCAGAATGGTGTTGTTGGCAATCTGCTCTTTAATCGTTTCGATGATATCCATGAAGCACCTCGGCTGAACTTTCCGACTCGGGGGTCGGCACGGTGGCGCATTGTAACGGAAAGCCGAGCGCCATGCTCGGTCTCCCCGACAGACTCAATCAAGCCGCCGCTACGGTCACCGGCACACCGTTCAATGCCGCATTCCCCGACAACTCATCGAGCTGACACTCGTCGGTCAGGTCATTGGCACTGGAACCTGGCTGGCCGCTGGCAATCGTCATCTGCACGCCAGGCCGCGCATGGCCCCAACCGTGCGGCAGGCTGACCACTCCTTTCATCATATCCTGACTGCCCAGCACTTCCACTTCGATCATGCCGACCCGGGAACTGACCCGCACCCGCTGCCCATCGCTGAGCCCGCGACTGGCAAGGTCGTCCGGATGCATCAGCAACTGATGACGCGGCTTACCCTTCACCAGTCGGTGATAGTTGTGCATCCACGAGTTATTGCTGCGCACGTGACGACGGCCAATCATCAGCAGTTCATCAGCCGCCGGTGCTTGCAGCGCCGCAAATCGCGAGAGGTCGGCAAGGATCGCCGCCGGTGCTGCCTGAACGCGCTGGTTGGCGGTTTTCAGGCGTGGCGCCAGATTGGATTTCAGCGCGCCAAGGTCGACGCCATGCGGCTGATCAAATAGCGTCGCCAAAGACAGCTTGTGCAGCGAGGCGTCGCCATACAGCCCCATTCGCAAACCACGATCGATCATCTGCGCAGGGGGAATCGTCGGTTTCAGTTCCTTGCCGGTCTTCGCGGCAAAGGCCTTGGCCAGCCCGACGAAAATCTCCCAGTCGTGCAACGCGCCTTCCGGCTTGGCCAGGATCGCGCGATTGAACCGGCTGACGTTACGCACCGCAAACATGTTGAACGTGGTGTCGTAGTGATCGTTTTCCAGAGCGGAAGTCGACGGCAGGATCAGGTCGGCATAGCGCGTGGTTTCGTTGATGTACAAGTCAACACTGACCATGAACTCCAACCCGTCAAGCGCCTGCTCCAGTTGCCGGCCATTGGGCGTCGACAACACCGGATTGCCGGCCACAGTAATCAACGCGCGAACCTGCCCTTCCCCTTCGGTGAGCATCTCTTCGGCCAGCGCCGACACTGGCAGCTCGCCGCTGTATTCCGGACGCCCGGACACGCGGCTCTGCCACAGATTGAAATGTCCGCCCGAGGTAGATGCCACCAGGTCCACCGCCGGTTCGGTGCACACCGCACCACCGACGCGATCAAGGTTGCCGGTGACCAGGTTGATCAACTGCACCAGCCAATGGCACAACGTACCGAACGCCTGGGTAGAAACGCCCATACGGCCATAACAAACCGCTGTCGGCGCCGCCGCGAAGTCCCGCGCCAATTGGCGGATCTGCTCGGCCGGCACGGCACACAGCGGGCTCATGGCTTCGGCGGTGAAAGCCGCGACGGCCTTGCGCACGTCATCCAGGCCGTCGACCGGCAAATGGCTGTCGCGGGTCAGGCCTTCAGCAAACAACGTGTTGAGCAGCCCGAACAGCAATGCTGCGTCGCCGCCCGGACGGACGAACAGATGCTGATCGGCAATCGCAGCCGTTTCGCTGCGACGCGGATCGACCACCACCACTTTACCGCCCCGGCCCTGTATCGCTTTCAGGCGCTTTTCGACATCCGGTACGGTCATGATGCTGCCGTTGGAGGCCAGCGGATTACCACCAAGAATCAGCATGAAATCGGTGTGATCGATGTCCGGGATCGGCAACAGCAAGCCGTGGCCGTACATCAAATGGCTGGTCAGGTGATGAGGCAACTGATCGACCGAGGTCGCGGAAAACCGGTTGCGGGTTTTCAGCAAGCCAAGAAAGTAATTGCTGTGGGTCATCAGCCCGTAGTTGTGCACGCTGGGATTGCCTTGATAAACCGCCACCGAGTTCTGCCCGTGGCGCTCCTGTATCCCCGCCAGGCGTTCAGCGACCAGGTTGAAGGCATCTTCCCACTCGATAGGTTGCCATTCGCTGCCAACGCGCAGCATCGGCTGACGCAGGCGGTCAGGATCGTTCTGGATGTCTTGCAGGGCAACGGCCTTGGGGCAGATGTGCCCGCGGCTGAACGTATCGAGGGCATCGCCCTTGATCGAGGTGATCTGCACATCGCCATCGAGCTCGGTGGTCTCGATGGTCAGGCCGCAGATGGCTTCACACAGGTGGCAGGCACGGTGATGGAGAGTCTTGGTCATGGCCAGTCTCTGTCTTGTTCTGGGCGGGCAATAGCGGCCGCGGGAACAAAACTATGGCGCGTGCCCCGCCACTGCGCCAGCGACGTTCGTCTTGTGAATCGGCGGCCATCAGGCCAGCCGATGACCGCTCGGGATCAGTTTGACGGCAGCCTCGGCGGCGCCTGCAACTGAATCTCCTGGATGGTTTCAATCTGTTCGTGGGCGACATGCACGCCGGTGAGCTCGCCGATCAGTCGCCAGTGCTCGTCGAGCCCTGTGCTGATGGTGGCCATGCGGTCGATCATCCGCCGGCCAGCGGCCCTGGTCACCTCGTCGTTACTTCGCAAAAGCTCAAAGGACATTGAGGTCATGGAAGCGGTGAGATGCGTCAGTGAGCGGGCCGTGAGACCTAGTAATTCCATCAATTGCTGTTCTTTCGATTCCATTCCGAAGGCTTCCTGCATCGCTCGTGACTTAGTTATAACCCAGCACATTGCATTAGCAAGTGTTACAAACGAGGCACATTGCCATCAGCGGGCTGGAATGCCGGGTCAGAAACCGACCATCAGCACACCATGCCCGCCCTGTTTGATTGCAAAGCCCCGCAGCCGCAGTGTACAAATGAGCAGCTGCTGTCAGGAAACAGGCTTCAAAAGCGCTACTGCGGTCACCCCATAGCCCCTCTGAAATCCCCTAAAAACCGTAGCCCTATTGGTAAGACGCGACATTTAATTATAAGATCGCGCCTTCCCCTATTTCGTCGCCCTGTGCGGCTTACGCCGCAGGTCTCGCCCGTTTTCCAGTTAAACAAGGCTTTGAGCATCTGCGGTTTGTAGCAAAAAGGTAGTCAATGATGAGCGCAAGGCACTTTCTCTCCCTGATGGATTGCACGCCCGAAGAGCTGGTCAGCGTGATCCGTCGAGGCGTTGAGCTCAAAGACCTGCGTAACCGCGGCGTACTGTTCGAGCCCCTGAAAAACCGCGTGCTCGGGATGATTTTCGAGAAGTCCTCGACCCGTACCCGGATCTCGTTCGAGGCCGGCATGATCCAGCTCGGTGGCCAGGCAATCTTCCTGTCGCCGCGCGACACGCAACTGGGCCGTGGCGAACCGATCGGCGACGCCGCCATTGTCATGTCGAGCATGCTCGATGCGGTGATGATCCGTACGTTTTCCCACAGCACCCTGACCGAATTCGCCGCCAATTCGCGCGTCCCGCTGATCAACGGCCTGTCCGATGACCTGCACCCGTGCCAGTTGCTGGCCGACATGCAAACCTTCCTCGAACATCGCGGCTCGATCCAGGGCAAGACCGTTGCCTGGATCGGCGACGGCAACAACATGTGCAACAGCTATATAGAAGCGGCGATCCAGTTCGACTTCCAGTTGCGCATTGCGTGCCCTGAAGGCTATGAACCCAATCCTGAGTTCGTGGCCAGCGCCGGTGACCGGGTGACCATCGTCCGGGATCCGAAGGACGCCGTGCGCGGCGCTCATCTGGTGAGCACCGACGTCTGGACCTCCATGGGCCAGGAAGAGGAAACCGCCAAGCGCCTGAAGCTGTTCGCGCCGTTCCAGGTCACCCGTGCCCTGCTCGACCTGGCCGCCGATGACGTGCTGTTCATGCATTGCCTGCCCGCCCACCGTGGCGAGGAAATCAGCCTCGACCTGCTCGATGACCCGCGCTCAGTCGCCTGGGATCAAGCGGAAAACCGTCTTCACGCACAAAAGGCCCTGCTCGAGTTTCTCGTTCCGCCTTCGTACCACCACGCATGAGCCAGCCATTACTGCTTAACCTGCGCAACCTCGCTTGCGGCTATCAAGACCAGCGCGTCGTGCAGAACCTCAACCTGCATTTGAATGCCGGTGATATCGGTTGCCTGCTCGGCTCTTCGGGCTGCGGCAAAACCACGACGCTGCGGGCGATTGCCGGTTTTGAACCGGTGCACGAAGGTGAAATCACCCTGGCGGGCGAGACGATCTCCAGCGCCGGCTTCACCCTCGCACCGGAGAAACGCCGGATCGGCATGGTGTTCCAGGATTACGCGCTGTTTCCGCATTTGAGCGTGGCCGAAAACATCGCGTTCGGGATTCGCAAGCATCCGCAAAAGGATCGCGTGACCGAAGAACTGCTGGAACTGGTCAACCTGAAAAACCTCGGCAAACGCTTTCCGCACGAGCTTTCCGGCGGTCAGCAACAGCGTGTTGCCCTGGCTCGCGCCCTGGCGCCGGAACCGCAACTGTTGCTGCTCGACGAACCGTTTTCCAACCTCGACGGCGAACTGCGGCGCAAGCTCAGCCACGAAGTGCGCGACATCCTCAAGGCCCGTGGCACCAGCGCGATTCTGGTGACCCACGACCAGGAAGAAGCCTTCGCGGTAAGCGATCATGTCGGGGTTTTCAAGGAAGGTCGCCTGGAACAGTGGGACACGCCCTACAACCTGTATCACGAACCGCTGACGCCCTATGTGGCCAGTTTCATCGGTCAGGGATACTTCATTCGTGGTCAGCTGAGCAGCCCGGAATCGGTGCAGACCGAGCTGGGTGAGTTGCGCGGCAATCGGGCCTACACCTGGCCGATTGGTGGCGCCGTGGACGTATTGTTGCGCCCGGACGATATCGTTTATGCACCGGACAGTGGCTTGAAGGCGCGGATTGTCGGCAAGTCGTTCCAGGGTGCGTCGACGTTGTATCGGTTGCAGATGCCCACCGGCGCGCAGCTGGAATCGATTTTCCCGAGCCATGCCGATCATCTGGTCGGTGCAGAAGTTGGCATCCGGGTTGCCGCTGAACACCTGGTGTTGTTCCAGGCGTCCGGCAGCATCGCCGCGCAGATTCCGACGGTCGAATCCGGCGTTCGGCGTTACAGCACCGCCAGCTGATACCTGAATCTGTAGGAGCGAGCGGTGCGGCGATCCGACTTGCCCGCGAAGGCGTAGTGTCAGTCGATATTTGCATTGCCTGACACTACGCCTTCGCGGGCAAGCCTCGCTCCTACGGGATTGGGGTTAACCGAGGATCAGCATTCCGCTCGCAACCAGCGTCGCATTCCCGCCGATCTTCACCCGATCGCCTTCCAGCCGACAGAACAACTCCCCGCCTCGCTTCGAACACTGATACGCCGTCAGGCTCGACTTGCCCAAACGCTTCGACCAATACGGGATCAAACTGCAATGGGTCGAACCGGTCACCGGATCCTCATTGATACCGATCGCCGGCGCGAAGTACCGCGACACAAAATCATGCTTGCTGCCCTTGGCGGTGACGATGGCACCCGGCCACGGCAGTTTGGCCAACGCGACCATGTCGGGCTGACAGTCGAGCACGGCCTGCTCCGACTCCAGCACCACGAATAATTCATTCGAACCCAACACATCGACCACGTCGACGCCCAAAGCACGTTCGACATCCAGGGTCACGCCGACTGCAGACGGCACGATTGCCGGGAAATCCAGCCACAAACGACCGCCCTCACGACTCACGCTCAGCGGGCCGGACTTACAAATGAAGTCCAGGCGTTCGACCGGCTCCTTATAGATCTCGAACAAAACATAAGCGCTGGCCAGGGTGGCATGCCCACACAAAGGCACCTCGGTGGTCGGAGTGAACCAGCGGATGTGCCACCCCTGCCCTTCACGCACCACAAAGGCGGTTTCGGCGAGGTTATGTTCAGCGGCGATTTTCTGCATCAACTCATCGGCGAGCCACGCATCGAGGCGATAGACCATCGCCGGGTTACCACTGAACGGTCGCTCACTGAACGCGTCGACCTGATGGAACTCAAGCTGCATAACCTTCTCCCTGAATCAGGCACGGCCGATATCGGCGAACTTGGCCTGGGTATGTTCGGCCAGTACCGCGGGGGCCAGTTCCACTTCCAGGCCACGTCGACCGGCACTGACAAAAATGCTGGCAAAGGGTTGGGCCGAATTATCGATAAACGTGCGCAGGCGCTTTTTCTGTCCCAGCGGGCTGATACCGCCCAACAGATAACCCGTCGAGCGTTGTGCAGCGGCAGGGTCGGCCATTTCGACTTTTTTCACCCCGGCCGCATGCGCCAGGCCCTTCAAGTCCAGACTTCCGACGACCGGCACCACCGCCACCAGCAATTCCCCTTTTTCACTGGCCGCCAGTAACGTCTTGAACACTTGCGCCGGGTCCAGCCCCAGTTTCTCCGCGGCCTCCAAGCCATAGGACGCCGCCTTCGGATCATGTTCGTAACTGTGCACGCGATGTTCGGCACGAACTTTTTTCAACAAATCCAATGCGGGGGTCATGACAGCTCCAGACTGGGCGGCAGAGAAAAGTACTGCGCTGGATTCTAGGACATTGCTCCACAAAAGGCTCTATCACGGCAGCGTTTCCAGCGCTTGGCGCGATTCTTTACCGCTCGTCAGAGTTCGTCCGGTTCGCCAAACAAAACGATCATTCATGTGACTAATAGTTGCATTGTGACCGACAGTTCACTTTCGACCTTTGACAGCAGTGTTTCTTGTCTATATTTTTTCGAATCTGAATACAGTACAACGTGACAACGCAGTACCCAGCAGTAAGCCAGGAACAGGATGGGGATCCTGCCCTGGTGAAAATCGCGCTTTGGCCATGACGAAAAAAGCGCCAGACAACAAAAACAAAGAGGTTTTCAATGACAACTGCTTTACAACAACCGTCGCTTTCGAGCCAATGCATGGCCGAGTTTCTGGGCACTGCACTGCTGATCTTTTTTGGTACCGGTTGCGTTGCCGCGCTCAAGGTCGCGGGTGCCAGCTTTGGCTTGTGGGAAATCAGCATCATCTGGGGCGTCGGCGTCAGCATGGCGATCTACCTGACCGCCGGGGTTTCGGGTGCTCATCTCAATCCTGCCGTAAGCATCGCGCTGAGCATTTTCGCTGACTTCGAAAAACGCAAACTGCCGTTCTATATTCTTGCCCAGGTGGCCGGCGCCTTCTGCGGCGCGTTGTTGGTTTACACGCTGTACAGCAATCTATTCTTCGATTACGAACAAACTCACCATATGGTTCGTGGCACTCAAGCCAGCCTTGAACTGGCGTCGGTGTTCTCCACGTTCCCCAACCCGGTCTTGTCCACGGCCCAGGCCTTCCTGGTTGAAGTGATCATCACCGCCGTCCTGATGGGCGTGATCATGTCCCTGACCGATGACAACAACGGTCTGCCAAACGGGCCGATGGCGCCGCTGCTGATCGGCCTGCTGATCGCGGTGATCGGTAGTTCGATGGGCCCGCTGACCGGCTTTGCGATGAACCCGGCGCGTGACTTCGGTCCCAAACTGATGACTTTCTTCGCTGGCTGGGGTGAAATTTCCTTCACTGGTGGCCGCGATATCCCGTATTTCCTGATCCCGATTTTTGCACCGATTGTCGGTGCCTGCCTCGGTGCTGCAGCGTATCGCGGGCTGATTGCCCGTCATCTGCCCAGCGCCGAACCTGCTACAAAGGACGCAACACCGGCCATTGACGGCAAACCAAGAACTTCTTGATACCGTAGGCGCGTGATCCTGCCCATTTGGTCCCGCGCCTGACCTCACTCCCTTTTTTCGTCCAAGGCAATCGACATGACCGACATTCAGAATAAGAACTACATCATTGCCCTCGATCAGGGTACGACCAGCTCCCGCGCGATCATTTTCGACCGCGACGCGAACGTGGTTTGCACCGCCCAGCGCGAATTCGCCCAGCATTACCCGCAAGCCGGTTGGGTCGAACACGACCCGATGGAAATCTTCGCCACCCAAAGCGCCGTGATGGTCGAGGCCCTGGCGCAAGCCGGCCTGCATCACGACCAGGTCGCGGCCATCGGCATCACCAACCAGCGCGAAACCACTGTGGTCTGGGACAAGACCACCGGCCGCCCGATCTACAACGCGATCGTCTGGCAGTGCCGCCGCAGCACCGAGATCTGCCAGCAGCTCAAACGTGACGGCCACGAGCAATACATCAGCGACACCACCGGCCTGGTCACCGACCCGTACTTCTCCGGCACCAAACTCAAGTGGATCCTCGACAACGTCGAAGGCAGCCGCGAGCGTGCGCGCAAAGGCGAACTGCTGTTCGGCACCGTGGACAGCTGGCTGATCTGGAAATTTACCGGCGGCAAAGTCCACGTCACCGACTACACCAACGCCTCGCGCACCATGCTCTTCAACATCCACACCCTGGAGTGGGATGCGAAGATGCTGGAGGTGCTGGATATTCCGCGCGAGATGCTGCCGGAAGTTAAATCCTCGTCAGAAATCTACGGCCACACCAAAAGCGGCATCGCCATCGGCGGTATCGCCGGTGATCAGCAGGCGGCCCTGTTCGGCCAGATGTGCGTCGAGCCAGGCCAGGCGAAAAACACCTACGGCACCGGCTGCTTCCTGCTGATGAACACCGGCGACAAAGCGGTGAAGTCCAAGCACGGCATGCTGACCACCATCGCTTGCGGTCCGCGTGGCGAAGTGGCCTACGCGCTGGAAGGCGCGGTGTTCAACGGCGGCTCCACTGTTCAGTGGCTGCGTGACGAACTGAAAATCATCAACGACGCGCACGACACCGAATACTTCGCCAACAAGGTCAAGGACAGCAACGGCGTGTACCTGGTGCCAGCCTTCACCGGCCTGGGCGCTCCGTACTGGGACCCGTATGCTCGTGGCGCACTGTTCGGCCTGACTCGCGGCGTACGCGTGGATCACATCATTCGTGCAGCGCTGGAGTCGATTGCCTACCAGACCCGCGACGTGCTCGACGCCATGCAACAGGATTCCGGCGAACGCCTCAAAGCATTGCGTGTGGATGGCGGCGCGGTGGCAAACAACTTCCTGATGCAATTCCAGGCCGACATCCTCGGCACTCAGGTCGAGCGCCCGCAAATGCGCGAAACCACCGCACTCGGTGCGGCGTACCTGGCCGGTCTGGCGTGTGGCTTCTGGGGCAGCCTGGAAGAACTGCGCGGCAAGGCGGTGATCGAGCGTGAATTCGAGCCGACACTGGACGAAACCGCCAAGGAAAAACTCTACGCCGGCTGGAAAAAAGCGGTCAGCCGCACGCGTGACTGGGAACCGCACGAAGGCGCTGAATAAGCCACGGACCGGACTCGTATCCGGTTGTAACTGGTCGGGAGCGGATTCCTGCGGCATCATGGGCAAATTTTGCACGGCAGCCCAAAGGAAGCCCCATGAATCTGCCTCCCCGTCAGCAGCAAATCCTCGAACTGGTCCGCGAACGCGGCTATGTCAGCATCGAGGAAATGGCCACGCTGTTCGTCGTTACACCGCAGACCATCCGCCGCGACATCAATCAGCTCGCGGAATCCAATTTATTGCGTCGCTACCATGGCGGCGCAGCCTATGACTCCAGTGTCGAAAACACCGCCTACGCCATGCGCGCCGATCAGATGCGCGATGAAAAGCAGCGTATCGGCGAAGCAATTGCTGCACAGATCCCCGATCACGCCTCGCTGTTCATCAACATCGGTACCACCACCGAATCGATCGCACGGGCGCTGCTCAACCACAACCACCTGAAGATCATCACCAACAACCTGCATGTGGCTTCGATGCTCAGCGCCAAGGACGACTTCGACGTTCTGCTGACCGGTGGCAATGTGCGGCGCGACGGTGGCGTGGTCGGTCAGGCGAGTGTCGACTTCATCAACCAGTTCAAGGTCGACTTCGCCCTCGTCGGTATCAGCGGTATTGATGAAGACGGCAGCCTGTTGGACTTTGATTATCAGGAAGTGCGGGTGTCGCAGGCGATCATCGCCAATGCGCGGCAGGTGATACTGGCAGCGGACTCCAGCAAATTCGGGCGCAATGCCATGATTCGCCTGGGGCCGATCAGCTTGATCGATTGCCTGGTGACGGATCAGCAGCCAGTGCCGGCGCTGGCGCAGTTGTTGAGTCAGCACAAGATTCGGTTGGAGGTTGTTTAACAACTTGTAGGAGCCGGCTTGCCGGCGATGGCGTACTTGAG